>NZ_JAESMI010000045.1:0-38663 GCF_017893095.1 Staphylococcus sp. GDX8P80P
CTGAGCTAATTCTCCATCATGTAAGCCTGGCAACGTCCTACTCTAGCGGAACGTAAATCCAACTACCATCGGCGCTAAGGAGCTTAACTTCTGTGTTCGGCATGGGAACAGGTGTGACCTCCTTGCCATTGTCACCAGACAATAACTTACTCAATTAATTATAATGTCAATTATTTTAATTTTCAATAGTTAATTTTACACTTTATTAAAGTTATCTTTACAAGTCTTTTACAAAATTAACTTTCGTTTTTGACGACTTTTATATCTTACAACATCCAAAAGGTAAAGTCAACAGTTTTTTAAAACTTTTTTAATTTAATAAGTTTATCATTTGTTGCTTCGACTTCTTTTGAACACTTTTACTATGTTAGCACATCACAAGTACAATGACCATACCTTTTTCAAACTATTTTATTATAATTTCTCCACTCTTTTTTACTTTTGTAACATCTTTTCTCAAATAATATGTAAGTCACTTTAAGTCATCTAATATTCAATGCCTATATACTTACCTATTCTAACTATTTAACTCATTTTCGTTTCATTCAGCATATATATAATAAAAAAATTGACTGGGACAAATTGAAATGTCTCAGTCAAATATATCATCTTGGCAGCAGCTGACTGATTTGAAAGTGGCTCAACTCAGACTTTTTTCAAGCCTAGTCATCCTTGTCGACGGGCACTGGATAAGAAAATATCATAAAAAAATGCTACAAACAAAACAAGATGGGAGCCGGACAACGAAATAAATTTTGGAAAATATTATTTCTGTCCTACTCCCATCTCAAATATTAAATACGATCTATTTCTGTCTCATGTAAGGGAATAATAATACGTCTCTAATAGATGGAGAGTCAGTTAATAACATAACTAAGCGATCAATTCCGATACCTAACCCACCTGTTGGAGGCATACCGTACTCTAATGCTTCAATGTAGTCTTCATCCATTTCATGTGCTTCATCATTTCCTTGCGCTTTTTCAACTAATTGCGCTTCAAAACGTTCACGTTGATCAATTGGATCATTTAATTCAGTAAATGCATTTGCGTGTTCTCTTCCTACGATGAATAATTCGAAACGATCCGTGAATCTAGGATCTTCTGGGTTTTTCTTCGCTAATGGAGAAATTTCAATTGGATGTCCATAAATAAATGTTGGTTGAATTAATGTTTCTTCAACTTTTTGTTCAAAAAATTCATTTAAAATATGGCCATACTTCATATTATCTGTAATTTCAATACCATGTTCTTTCGCTGCTGCGATAGCTTCTTCATCAGTTTTAATTTGATAGAAGTCTACACCTGTTGCTTCTTTTACAGCATCAACAATATGAAGACGTGTCCAAGCAGACTCTAAATCAATTTCTTCTCCGTTATATTGAACTTTTGCAGAACCAAGGACTTCTTGAGCAATATGTCTAACCATAGACTCTGTTAAGTCCATAATATCATGGTAATCAGCATAAGCTTCGTATAATTCAATCATAGTGAATTCTGGGTTATGACGTGTTGATACACCTTCATTACGGAATACTCGTCCTATTTCATAAACCTTCTCAAGTCCACCAACGATTAAACGTTTCAAGTGCAATTCGATTGCAATACGCATATATAGTGTTGCGTCTAATGCATTATGGTGTGTAACAAATGGACGTGCAGCTGCTCCACCTGCGATTTGATGCATCATTGGTGTTTCAACTTCTAAGAAACCTTGTTTATTTAAGTAGTTTCGCATTTCTTGAATGATTTTACTACGATTAATAAATGTTTGAGTACTATCTTGGTTAGTGATCAAATCTAAATAACGTTGACGGTAACGTTGTTCGATATCTTGTAAACCATGGAATTTATCAGGTAAAGGTCTTAGCGCTTTAGATAATAAAGTGAATGTTTTAGCTTTTACTGATAGCTCACCTGTATTCGTTTTGAACATGACACCTTCAATGCCAACGATATCACCTAAGTCTGCACCTTTCCATAAATTATCGAAATCTTCTTCGCCAATTTGGTCTTTACGCACATAAATTTGAATTTGGCCAGTTAAATCTTGAACATGTGCGAAACCAGCTTTACCTTTACCACGTTTAGTCATTAAACGACCTGCAATTGACACATGACTTTCGTCTTCTTTTTCATGTAACGCTTCTTTAGAGAACTCATCCCATTGTGCTTTTAATTCGCTAGCAGTAGCTGAACGTTCAAAACGTTTCCCAAAAGGATCAATTCCTAAATCAATTAATTCTTGTAGTTTTTGACGACGGACCTGCATTTGGTCATTCATTTCTTCTGACATAACTTTCTCTCCTTTAAACTTCTTTATTATGATAAATGTTCCATGGATCATTTTTAAAATGCTTATAAGAAATCTTATAGCCTATTTAGTGATATTTCTTTACGCTTTTTATGGAAATTCGTTACCTTTATCACTTTAAAATTATGATATTCTTTATATTCGCATTTCAAATGGTGCGCTTCGTGTTGAGAAATACTTGATAAAATATCTTCTCAGATTAGTCTACTATAGCAAAATTGCAATATAGCCTAAGGATATTATACTTATCCAAAGCTTAGTACTTAACCTTTATATTTCTTAACGGTATCATCTGGTTTAACTAAATCAGAGATACGTGCATTTGAACGAGGTTCAATTTGAGTAGATGCAATATCATTCAATGGTATTAATACAAAAGCACGTTCACCCATACGCGGATGAGGCACTTCAAGGTCATCTTCTTCTATTACTTTATCTCCATATAATAAAATATCGACATCTAATGTTCTTGGACCCCAACGTATGTCTCTAACGCGATGCAGTCGCTGTTCAGTTTCCAAGCAATGTTTAAGTAGTACTTTGGGCTGTAATTCTGTTTCAATTTCTAAACACAAATTTAAAAAATTGGGTTGCTCTGTATAGCCTACTGGTGCAGTCTCATATATTGGAGAAATCTGAGTTACAGTAACACCGTCTATACTATCAATGATTTTAATAGCTTCTTGTAATTGCTGTTCCCTATCACCAATATTGCTTCCTAAGCCTAAATACGCTTGTACCATTTAACGATTCTCCCTCACTATTTCTATACCTACACCGTCATAATGACCTGGGATAGGTGGATTTTCTTTAGTGATTCTGACTTTCGTTTCCATTACACGATTATAGTGTGAATTTATACGTTTTGCAATACGTTCAGCTAGATGTTCGATTAAATTACATGGTGGACCTTCAACGATTTCTTTCACATCTTCAAACACTTCACCATAATGTACAGTATCAACCACTTTATCAGATTGACCCGCTTCAGCTAAGTCTACTTTCAAAGTAACATCTACTACAAAGATTTGACCTATCTCATTTTCAGCAGGTAATGCGCCGTGATAGGCGTAAAATCTCATACCATTAAGAAAGATTGTGTCGTTCATCGTCATTCTCCTTTAAGAAATCCATACTTTGGCCTAATCGAGCGTTTAATTGAACATTATGTACACGCACGGCTTTGACGCCTTTCATTATACCATAAGCTGTTGTTGCAGCTGTGGCCTCATCACGTTCTAGTGCCTTCGTTTCGGTACCAATCATTTCTTTGATGAAACGTTTACGACTCGTTGCCAATAAAACAGGATACTCTGTTGCAACAAGTTCATCTAAACGTGCCATTACTTCGTTTTCTTCTTCACGCGTTTTCGCAAATCCAATCCCTGGATCTAGCCATATTTTGTGATTAGGGATACCTGCCATTTCAGCTTTGTTCGCTTGCGTAATAAGTGATAACAACATCTCTTCGACAACAGGTTGATCACGATGTCCATCACCATTGTGCATTAATACAATTTCAGCATCATAAGCAGCTACAACATCAAGTATTTTAGGGTCGTATAAGCCTGCCCATTGGTCATTAATCATTGTAGCCCCTAATTTTAAACATGCTTCTGCTACTTCACTGCGATATGTATCAATCGAAAGTTGAACATTTAATTTTATAAGTTCTTCCACTACAGGAACGACACGTTCAATCTCTTCTTCTGTTGAAATTTCTGTAAAACCTGGTCGTGTAGATATACCTCCAACGTCTATAATATCCACGCCCTCTTCTACCATCTCTTTTGCACGTGCAACTGCTTTATCTACCGAATTGTACTTACCACCATCAGAGAATGAATCCGGTGTTACATTTAATATGCCCATAATTTTTGTTTTAGTCATTCTTGTCACGTCACCCTTCGTCCTTTTGAAAATGATTTGTAGCACAATAACTACGTTGACTTAATATTCACATACTAATGATACACTCATTTACCAAACATTTCAGTGTTTATAATCGACATCCAAGCATCTATAGCTTTCATTGAATTTAATTGGGGTATTTTTTAGAAAAAAGAACGGGAGTAGGACAGAATTCATTTAAATTCGTTGCCCCACCCCCCGTAAGGATGACTATAACTGAGAGAAGCCTAACTTAAGCACATCTTAGTTATATCAGCTACTGCGAATTTGCAAAGTAGCATCATTATATTATTTATATCTCAAACTGCTAAAAATCTTAATTATTGATTAATCATCAAATGAATATAAAGGTGTAGATAAGTAACGTTCACCATTACTTGGTAATACTGTTACAACTGTTTTACCTTTACCTAATTCTTTTGCTTTTTGGATTGCAGCATGGATCGCAGCACCTGAAGAAATACCTGCTAAGATACCTTCTTCTTTTGCAACACGACGTGATGTTTCCATAGCTGTATCGTTATCAACTTTGATAATACTATCGTAAATATTTGTATCTAAAGTATCTGGTACAAATCCTGCACCTAAACCTTGTAATTTGTGTGGTCCGGGTTCACCACCACTTAATACTGGTGATGCTTCAGGTTCGATAGCAACGATTTCAACGTTAGGGTATTTTTCTTTTAAGACTTTACCTACACCAGATAAAGTACCACCTGTACCTACACCTGCTAAGAAAGCATCAATTTGTTTACCTTCAAATTGCTCAACTAATTCTGGGCCAGTCGTTAAAGCATGGATTTCAGGGTTAGCTGGGTTTTCGAATTGTTGTGGTTCGAAGTAACCATGTTCTTCTTTTAATTCTTTTGCTTTTTTGATAGCGCCTTTCATAGCTTCTGAACCTGGTGTTAAGACTAATTTTGCACCATAAGCTTTTAATAAGTTACGACGTTCAGAACTCATTGTTTCAGGCATTGTAAATACTGCTTTATAACCTTTAGCTGCACATACGAAAGCTAAACCGATACCAGTGTTACCACTTGTTGGTTCTACGATTGTATCACCTGGTTTAATTTTGCCTTCTTTTTCAGCTTTTTCAATCATAGCTAATGCGATACGGTCTTTTACTGAACCACCTGGATTTTGGTATTCTAATTTTACGTATACATCTGCTGCATCTTCATCTACAACGTTTCTTAATTTTACTACCGGTGTATTGCCAATAATTTGAGTAATGTTATCTACTGGTTTTTGTGCCATTGAAAAAACGCTCCTTTTACTTTCATATTTAAAACTTAGTTTTTTTATCGGATATAATTATATTCTATCAGAATTTTCTAAAAAGACAAAGATAATTCTCTCATTTTTAGACTTAAAGTTACATTTTACTTCCACATTCATTTATCTTCCCTGTAAAAAAGGCAATAAACACGTGATAGTTTATCGCCTTGAATTCTCTTTTCAGTTATACAATTATGCCTGCATTGAAGCTAATAATTCTTCTAGTTCTGCTTCTGAATAACTGTATTTGTTACCACAGAAGTGACAAACTGCTTCAGCACCATGATCTTCTTTAATCATATCTTGAACTTCAGCTTCACCTAAACCTTTAATCGCATTTAGAAACTTCTCATGGCTGCAATTACATTCAAACTGTGCAGGCATAGTTTCTAAAATTTGAACATTATCTTCTCCAAGTATCTCATTTAAAATACCTTCTGGCGTCAAGCCTTGTTCAATTAATTTAGATACAGGTTGCATATTACTAATAGCATTTTCTAATTTAGTAACTGTTTCATCTTGCGCGCCAGGCATCACTTGAATAATGAATCCTCCAGCGGCTTTAATAGAATTGTCTGGATTTACTAACACGCCTAATCCTACTGAAGAAGGTGTTTGTTCACTTGTCGCAAAATAGTATGTGAAATCTTCTCCCAATTCACCTGATACAATTGGGCTTGCACCAGAGAAATAATCTTTCATACCAACGTCTTTGACTACTTGAATTGAACCGTCTGTGCCTACCGCTCTTCTTACATCTAATTTACCTTGTTCATTTAAAGGGAAATGTGTTTGTGGTTTATCAACGTAAGCACGTACATTTCCTTCAGCATCTGCATCTGCAATGATTCTGCCGATAGGACCTTTACCATCAACTGTTACAGTTAATTTTTGCTCGCCTTTCAACATTGAACCCATTAATAAAGTTGCAGTCATTGTTCTGCCCATTGCAGCTGATGCTGTTGGCCAAGTATAGTGACGTGTTTGCGCCTCTTGTACTGATTCAGTTGTGAGTGCAGCATATGCACGTATTTCTCCATCAAACGCTAATGATTTAACGATATAATCATGTGTCATCTTTGTATACTCCTTTAATACATCTATTTTTATATTGCTATTATTTATACTTGAATCATTCATTTACTTCTAATATTTTCTTTTAAGGATATTTATTCTACACTTGTTCAATAAGAATATGAAGTAACTTGCTTTCAACATTATTATTGTTATTTTAACTATCCTTTCATATTAAAAAAATCTCCTTCGACTAAGGCGTATTGCCCTACTCAAAGGAGATAACAACCCAGCTAAACCTTATCGATTGTTAGGGTTGTTTGGATCATTCGGATTATATGGTTTGTCAATATTAGGAGATTGCTCATAACCTGTTTCGTCTTCATCACTTGAATGGCCACGATGTTGATCCGTATCTCCGTTTGAACCGTCACGTAGTTGATCATGTCCAGCATGATTATCTCTACCATCTCTTTGACGATGTCTACGTTCACGATTAATATCGTTATCCTCTTTACGATCTTCTCGCATATCTTCTTTTCCTTCTTCTAGTTGTTCTTCGCGAATATCATCGTAAGATTTACCATATTTACCTTCGCTAAAGTCAGAATCTTCATCTTTAACAACGCGCGCAGCATCGTAATCTACTTCTGGTAATACACCATCATAGAATAATGAACGGATTTGTTCTGCTACTAATGTTTCTTCTGTTAACAATGTTTTAGCGATAAGTTTAAGTTCTTTTTCATGTTCTAATAAGATTTGTTTACAACGTTCATATTGTTCTTTAATAATACGTTGAACTTCTTTATCAATTTCATAAGCGATTTGACCAGAATAATTAGGTTCACCTTGCATATCTTTACCTAAGAAGACTTGTCCACCACCGCTAGATGAGAATTGTAATGGTCCAAGTTTTTCACTCATACCATATTCAGTAACCATAGAACGTGCAATTTGCGTTGCTCTTTCAAAGTCATTTGATGCACCCGTTGATACTTCATGGAAGTTAATATCTTCTGATACACGACCACCTAATAAACCGCAAATTTTATCTAGTAATTCAGGTTCTGTCATTAAGAAGCGATCTTGTTTTGGTAACATCATTGCATAACCACCAGCTTGTCCACGAGGAACAATGGTTACTTTATGCACAACTTCCGCTTCATCAAGCACCATACCAATGACCGTATGACCTGCCTCATGATGAGCTACAATATTACGTTCTTTGTCAGAAATAACACGTGATTTTTTAGCTGGTCCAGCGATAACTCGGTCTGTAGCTTCTTCGATATCACGCATATCAATTTTATTTTTACCTTCACGCGCAGCAATTAAAGACGCTTCATTTAATAAGTTCTCTAAATCTGCACCTGAGAAACCAGGCGTTCTTTGTGAAATGGCTTTTAAGTCAACTGTTTCATCAAGTGGTTTATTTTTAGCATGTACGTGAAGTATAGCTTCACGACCTTTAACATCTGGACGACCAACTTGAATTTGTCTATCAAAACGACCAGGACGTAATAACGCTGGGTCTAAGATATCAGGACGGTTAGTTGCAGCAATCATGATAATACCTTCATTTTCACCGAAACCATCCATTTCAACTAGTAATTGGTTAAGTGTTTGTTCACGTTCATCATGACCGCCACCAACACCTGCACCACGTTGACGTCCAACTGCATCTATTTCATCGATAAAGATGATACATGGCGCATTCTTTTTAGCATTTTCGAATAGGTCACGTACACGGCTTGCACCGACACCCACAAACATCTCAACGAAGTCTGAACCACTGATTGAGAAGAATGGTGCACCAGCTTCACCAGCTACGGCACGCGCTAATAATGTTTTACCTGTACCAGGAGGGCCGACAAGTAATACACCTTTAGGTATTCTTGAACCCATTTGTTTAAATTTCTTATTATCTTTTAAGAAATCTACAATTTCAATTAACTCTTGCTTTTCTTCATCTGCACCAGCAACATCTGAGAATCGTACACGACGTTTTTGGTTATCGTACATTTTAGCTTTAGATTTACCAAAGTTCATCATACGACCGCCACCGCCGCCACCTTGTGCTTGGCTAAGGAAGAAAATAAATAAGAAAGCAATAATCAATACAGGAATTAATGTCGTCAACATACTTACGAAGACGCTTTGTTTCTCTTCTTCTTTAACTTTAAAATCTAGTCCTTTTTGGCTTTTGGCTTCATCTGTAATTTTTTGTAAGTCTTTTTCGTTATTGTATAAAATTGTTGAAGCATAATCTTCATCATTTTTTGTTTTACCACTTACCAAGTACACATTTTGTTCAGGTTGGATTTCTAAGGTCTTCAAGTCACCCTTATCCAATTTCTCTACAAACTGTGAATAGGAAAGTTGTTTCGGAGTATTACCGTTCCCATTTATGTAAGAAAATACGCCGAATATAATAACGCCAATAATTGCGATAACAAGCACATTGCGAAAAGCTTTTTGCATGCGTCATTTCCTCCTATTTCTATAATAAAGCTAACAAAAATTGTAACACAATACTTCTCTTAAAGGCTAGCATTTCAACTTTTGTAATACTTTTCAAAATCCTTGTGTTATCAAACTTTTTAAAACTTAAATTCCCTAAAAATGATTTGTTTTTTAAGTCAAGTTTAAGCATATAAAATGAGTCTACACTAATTCTACACTTAAGTATAGTTATTATATCTTAAACACGATTTAATTATATTAACAACTAAATAAATGTCGCTTACTTGTTATAAATTTCTGGTTTTAATGTGCCGATATACGGTAAATTTCTATAATGTTCAGCGTAATCTAAACCATACCCTACAACAAATTCATCAGGAATTTTCTTGCCGACATATTTCGCTTCAATATCAGCTTTACGTCGATTTGGTTTATCTAATAAAGTAACAATTTCAAGTGAGTTAACTTTACGAGATTGTAATAATTCAGTAATGGATTTCAATGTCGTACCTGTTTCTAAAATATCTTCAATAATGAGGACATCTTTATTTTCAATAGATGAACCTAAATCTTTTAATATTTGGACTTCCCCTGTTGATTCAGTCCCACCATGGTAGCTTGAAACATCCATAAAATCAATTGCTAAATGTGTATCAATACGTTTAATTAAGTCGGCCATAAACATAACAGAACCTTTTAAAATACCAACGCAGACAAGTGGTTTATCTTTGTAATCCCTAGTTAACTGTTCACCTAAATCTTTACAAATATCTTGAATATCTTCTTCAGTTAATAAAATTTCCTTTAAATCATCTTTCATTAATCATTCATCTCCAATTTTTTTGATTTCGATATGTTGATTATATGCTTGAGCAATATATAAATTACCTACAGCAATAATTTGATGGTGTTGATTTTCAATTACTGGCATTTGCATGCGCGCATCATTTGGAATTTTATAATCTATAAACAAACGCCCTACTTTTTTATGGCCTTGTTGTCCATTCAGTTCGACTTTATCTCCATTGCGACGTGTTCGTATCAATAACGGTAATTGGTCATGGGGTATCGTTGGATGAATAACGATATGATAGGATCCGAAACGATATGTATTTGCCTGATTCACAATTTGATTATCTAATAATGACGGCTCATTTTTAGCCAATATAATAAATTTATCATATGCCATTTGAATTATCCATTTTTCAGTAAGGGATATCTCAAATTGTGCAATTTCACTATCAATTTGAGCAAACCATTCATGGTATTGTTTCTCTGAAAATGACTTGTCCAATTGAAGATGTTTGAATAGTTGATCTAATAACACCATTTTAGTAATGTCATCTAGTTGATTAAATGCATGTCGTGCACACTGAATCTGTGTTGCATTATTATTGATCGAGATATCATGTTCAATAAAAGCATCGGCTTTTTTTCGACTTTCACGTAATTGGATGTCGTGCCAACGTTTTAGCTTTAGTAAATGCGTGCTATCAAGATCTGAATTTTGATTAATCGCTGGTAATAACCGATTACGAATATCATTTCTAACATATTTATTATCTCTATTTGAACTATCCTCGTAGTAGGGCACTTGATATTTATGCTGATAGTCGCGTATGTCATCTTTTGAAACTTCCAGTAATGGGCGACTTATTGTATAGTGACGACGTTTCGATTGAACGTCTATTCCTAAAGTGCTTCGCGTAGAACGCCCTGTAAACAGTCGATAAAAAATGGTTTCAAGTTGATCATCTAAATGATGTGCTGTAAGCAATACGTCTGCCTTTAATTGTTTCATCATTTCATCAAACCACTCATAACGCAGATAACGCGCGTCAGCTTGTATACTCTTACCCTGTGCTACGATATCGGTTAAATTCAATCGTTTCACATAACAAGGGATGGCGTGTTGTTTACAAAACGCTTTTATAAATGCTTCTTCCTTATGCGATGCCTCTCGTAAGCCGTGATTAACATGTAGACAAGTCAATTGTTTATATGTATGTGATAATTGTGTAAGTAAATGATGCAACAGTGACATACTATCTATACCTGTCGAAACTGCAATCACAATATGATCTGTATTGTTCCATAGCGACGTATTAACTTTCAACATTCAGACCTCCTCAATCCCTAGAACATTATGTATTACAGTGCTGTAATGCACTCATCAAAAAAAGAGTGGAACTAAAATTCATTGTTGAATTTTAAGTTCCACCCCGCAAAAATAACACATCTTATATATAAATAAAGGGCCATTCGACAGGACAACAACCATGTATGTTCGTAGTGAATGTCACCTATAATGATGTCATCCTTGCTATTATCTATAATCATATAAATAATATATTTAAATTAGCGTCTTGAACCTTTACCGCCACGTCTTGATTCTGTTTGTCGTTTAATAGATGTTAATTTATCTTCACTATCTTTCAAGAAATTGCTTAATTTCTTTTCGAAATCTTCACCTTTTTGTTGTGGTGGTCTATTGTGATTTGATTTATGTTGTGGTCTACGAGGACGATCTTTGGCTTTTTTAATTGAAAGGCTAATTTTACCGTCATCTGCAATAGATAAGACTTTAACTTCAACTTCGTCTCCAACTGATAGGTGATCTTCAACATTTTCAACATAGTTATCAGCCACTTCACTGATATGAACTAAGCCACTTTTTCCTTCAGGTAATTCTACGAATGCACCAAATTTTTTGATACCAGTAACTTTACCTTTTAGCTTGTTTCCTACTTCGATTGACATATTCTAAATAAATCCTCCCGATTTTGATTCGATTTTAACCTTATTATATTCCTGTTTTAATATTTTCACAATGCTATAAAACCAGATAATTCATTCTTCTTTAAGAAAAACGATTATCTTTTATATTATCAGTTGTCATTTGAGGATTTTGATTTAGAATCATCATCGTTATTAGGCAATTTAAAAATAACTTCACCTTTATTACTCAAGTAATAATCATCTCTCGCTACCTTCTCAATGTAGTCTTTATTATTTAAATTACTGAGCTCTTCTTTTAATGCGATTTCCTCATCTTGTTTTTTTTGAAATTGTTCCTCTTTATGCTTTCGCTCAACTGCAGCTTTATCATTGCTTTGTTTTTGGACGACAAGCATGATGGATAGAATAATAATGATCGCTAATAGTATCCCACCGAATACGGTCACTCGTCGTCTAACAACTCGCATTTTTTTCTGTTGTCGTTGTTTCTTTCGATTTTTTTCGGAGGTATACTGGTTTCCTATATTTTCTACCTTTTTACTCATTGCTTGTCACCTCCTTCAGTCTATTCTTCTTCAAATTGATTTTGATTAATTCGTTCTTCTTTAATTAAATCATACATACCTTTAGCGTTTTCTTTAGAAGCGTGTTCACTTAAACCCGTTACTTTAACTGTAACCAGCTTTTGTCCAAAACGAATAACCAGTTCATCTTCTACTTTAACATCTGTCCCAGCTTTGGCTACATTACCATTTACAGTAATACGACCTTGGTCACTTATTTCTTTCGCCAAAGTACGACGCTTAACGAGTCGTGATACTTTTAAATATTTATCTAATCTCATGAATCTTTCTCCCCTTGTTGCAAATAGTTTCTAAGGGTTTCTTCATCAAAATCCCTATTTTTGGTTTTATCATACAATGCCATGAAGTGGTCTGCAAATACTTTCTCAAATTTAACGCGTGGTGATTTACCTTCTTTACTCTTAGCTGTCTGCCAAATGTCATTTAAATCTTCTATGGATTCTGCATTTTCATCACCGAAAATGTGTGGATGACGACGAATCATCTTAGCACTGAGACTCTCAATAATTTCTTGGATGTCCATATAACCTTCTTTTTTACCAATACTAGCATGCAAGAGCACTTGCAGTAAGATGTCACCTAATTCTTCTATCATGTGCCAATCATCTGCATTATCTATCGCTTCAAACAATTCGAAGCTCTCTTCTAATAAATAACGTTTAAGAGAGTCGTGTGTTTGAACACGATCCCATGGGCAACCTGTTTCATCATCTACTAAACGGTCTATCACTTCTACTGCATAGTCAAAATTCTGATACAGTGCTTCATCATTTGTCACTTTCGGTACATATACACTCGTTAAATTATTAAAAACATTCTCATGATGATCAAGCTCAAATAGTGGCACCTCCAGTACATTAGCCCCTGTACTGTGCGCGCCAGTCACGATTTTTACTAAGAAGTCATCTGGATAATGTTCCATTAAAGTGATTTTAATATCTGCTGCAATCATAGCACTGTATACTTGCGTAATAAGTGTATGCGTACGTACATTGAGTAACTGTTCTGTTAAAGCAGTTCCGTCCAATAAAGTAAAACCATCATTAGGATCTTGATCGATTGCTGCAAAGATATCATCGATAAAACTTTTACCACCTAGCATTTTAACGTCTACGTCTTTATGATGTGCGTGATAATCAAGCAACTTGGCTGTCGTCGTTTCAGCTACTCGCGGATGTCCAGGCACGGCATAGACCACGTCTTGTGCTTGCGCTTTTTCTATTAAAAAGTCGACGATTTGTTGATAAACCGAATCAAAATCTTCGTTTTCTTCATAGACTGTATCAAAGCTTTCAAATTTGAGTTCATCTTGTAATTGATTGATTACAGGATGTTCAAGTGTACGTGTATAAACAAGCGGTTGTTGTATTAAGAAACGATATATACCAAGTGGCAATTCATCTAAACCGTAGTTACCTAAACCAACAATTGTAATTGTATGTGTCATTAATGTCGTCCTTTCTTAATATGATAAAGCTTATCGCCAAATGGCAAATGCTTTAATTCTCTATAACTTAAAATATTCATGTATATCACGAGTAGCAATAATACGGCAACGCCTAGGATTACTACAATAACCAACATTACAAGTCCACCGATACGTCCTACTACAGGTAACAATTCCATAATGATTTGAATAACGATTGTCATGACGGCTAATGCAGTAATCATTTTCAAAATGAAAGGTTTCATTCGATTAAAGTGATACTGTTTAAGCACCTCTCTATGCAATATGACTCCAAAGCAAGCGAGTGACATAACCGTACTTATACTCGCGCCAACAATGCCATACTGCGAAATCAACAGCACGTTCAGTATAGCTTTCACAACTAAGCCAACCATTACTCCAATCAATATCGGGCGAATACAATTAAGTACTTGTAGCAATGCAATATCCATCATAATGAGTGACACACATATAACAGTTAACATATAAAATCCAAGTGTGAAACTTAAGCTATTCGTCTTAAAGAAGACCGCGTTCATCATAGGCAATAAATTAATTAATCCTATACCTGCTGCTGAACTAATTAGAATCGTAATCTTAAGCGATGCGTTAGCATAACGATTCATTTTTACTTGATTTTGTTGTTCAATCGCCTCAGTCAATAATGGTATGAGCACAAAGCTAAATGTGGTTGTAACAATTAACCCCATTTGTATAAATGAAGCACCACGATCATATATTCCTTTTTGCATGATTGCTTCTTTAAAATGCAAACCATGTGATTGTAACGTATGAATAATGGTAAAACTATCTACAAATTGCCATAATATAACCAATAACTGGCTCAATGCAAAAACAAGCGTAGCCATAAGTAAGTCTTTCCAAGGTATATGCACCGATATGTTCTGCATTTTGAAGGCGAAAGGTTTCATCACTATTAAAAAGAGACTTGAACCTAAGAATCCAAGCGCAGAAGCCAAAATCGCAATCGTACCCGCTTGATATATGGACCAATCTCTTATCATAAATAAAACAATCGCTACAATAATAAATCCAACACGAATCATTTGTTCAATTACCTGGGAAATAGCAGGTATGTTCATTCGTCTTTGACTTTGATAATAGCCACGACACACGCCTAGTATGCCGATGAACAGATAACTTAAGCTCGCCATTCTTAACATTGGCGCAAGTCTTGAATCTCCCATTAACACAGCCACTGGATTCGCTAATAATAAGAGCAGTATAAATATCACGATTCCAATCATTTGGAATCGTAACAGTACTTTGGAGAACGAAGCAGCTTGTCCACTAATACCAAACGTTTGCGTAACCGCACTCGGAATAGCATTCATAGACAAAATCATACCTAGTGCCACAATGGGATAAACTTGTTGATACGCATATAAGCCTGTATCACCGAGCACATTTTGATAAGGTACTCGGTAAATTGCACTTAATACTTTGACGATGACGAGCGCAAGGGTTAGAATCACAACACCATTAAATGCTGTGTGTCTAGAAGGTTTACTGTGTGTCAATTCATTCGTAGACTCAGATGACAACGATTGTGTCGATTTAGACTCTGATAGCTTCTTAATCTTCATCTTCAATAGCCATACTTCCTTCAAGGCATTTCACAAGGAATTTCAAGTTATCTAACCATTGCTTAGATTTTGTAAGTGTGACATGCATACGGTTCTCTTTAACACCAAGTTTCATCGCACGTCCTAAAGGTTGTGTTTGTTTAAACAATACTTCACCATTGATTTGTTCTGTTGCTTTCGCTGATAAAGACACTTCAATTTGCTTACCTTTATCCTTAATTAAAGTTACACCAGCATGTAGTGCATGTATTTTAATTTCCACCATTTCAAGCAAACGTTCAACTTCTACTGGGTAATCATTGAAGCGATCGATTAACTCATCTTTAATATCAAATAATTGTTCTTCCGTTTCAACTTTGCGTAGTTTTTTATAAATTTCAATTTTAGCTTGCTCATTTTGAATATATTCTGCTGGTAAATAAGCATCTAAGTTTAATTCCATTTCTACTTCTGGTGCATCTGGCTCTTCTTCTTTGATGCCACGTTTTTCGTTAACCGCTTCTTCTAACATTTGTGAATACAAGTCGAATCCGACAGAGTCGATAAAGCCATGTTGTTGTTTACCAAGTAAGTTCCCGGCACCACGAATATTTAAATCACGCATCGCAATTTTGAACCCTGAACCTAGTTCAGTAAATTCTTTAATCGCTTGTAATCTTTCTTCTGCTGTTTCAGTTAACACTTTATTTGCGGCGTGTAAGAAGTAGGCATAGCCGATACGACTTGAGCGTCCTACACGACCGCGCAATTGATACAATTGGCTTAATCCAAAGCGATCTGCTTCTTCAATGATTAGAGTATTCGCGTTAGGTACATCTACACCTGTCTCAATAATCGTTGTAGTCACTAAAATATCAAATTCACCATTAATAAAGCTTAGCATTGTTTCTTCAAGATCACGTTCTGTCATCTGACCATGTGCAACGGCAATATTAGCATCCGGCATTAACATCTGTAATTGTTCACGCTTTTCATAAATGGATTGCACTCTGTTATATAAATAGAATACCTGTCCGTCACGCGATAATTCACGTTCTAAAGCTTCTTTTATAAAATTACTGTTTTGTTCTAACACATAAGTTTGTACAGGAAAACGATTCTCTGGAGGTGTTTCAATGACTGATAAATCACGTACACCAAGCATACTCATATGCAATGTTCTTGGGATTGGTGTTGCAGTTAAGGTTAACACATCAACATTGATCTTCATTGTCTTAATACGTTCTTTATGACGTACACCAAAGCGTTGTTCTTCATCGACTATTAATAAGCCCAAGTCTTTATAATGAATATCTTTGCCTAACAATTTATGTGTTCCAACTACAATATCCACATATCCTGATTTAAGTCCTTCTTTTGTTTCTTTGACTTCTTTAGTTGAACGGAATCGACTAATCAATTCAATTTGCACCGGAAAATCTTGCATTCGTTCAATTAATGTTTCATAGTGTTGTTGCGCTAAAATCGTTGTAGGAACAAGAAATGCAACCTGTTTACCTTCCATCACTGCTTTGAAAGCAGCTCGAACAGCAACTTCTGTCTTACCATATCCTACGTCACCGCATAATAGACGATCCATTGGACGCTCGCGTTCCATATCACCTTTGATTTCGTCAATCGACTTCGCTTGGTCTGGCGTCAATTCGTATGGGAAGTCCATTTCAAACGCACTTTGCTCAGCAGTGTCTTCACCGTATTGGTACCCTACTGACATTTCACGTTCTTTATACAATGCGATTAATTCATCTGCAATATCTTCAACACTTTGTTGAACTTTAGCCTTTGTTTTCTTCCATTCTGAACCACCAAGTTTGTTTAGTTTAGGGGATTTATCTTCGGAAGCAACATATTTTTGCACTTGGTCCATTTGATCAACTGGTACAAACAGTTGGTCTGTGCCTTTATATTGTAATTTAATATAATCTCGGTGAACATCGCCAACTTCTAGTGTTTCAACACCTAAGTAACGACCTACCCCATGATGCACATGTACAACATAGTCACCCACATTAAGGTCTTGATATGACTTGATTTTTTCAGCATTTGATAACGTCTTAGTGCGTTTACGTTGTTTCTTTTGCTTAGTCTTGAACAATTCGCGCTCAGTTATGACAACGAGTTGCATATAGGGTAATTCGAAGCCTTCTGATAGACTGCCTTCTGTAACAATGACTTGTCCAGATTTAATGTCATTATGAACATTTGTAACAGTTGGTATATGCATCTCATTCAACATTGATTGGATACGTTCAACTTTCGTTTCCGTTTCTACAAACACTACAATGTTGTAGTCATTATGCACATAACGTTGGAATTCTGAACGCATGATATCATATTGCCCGTAGAATTGTTGCACTGGTTTACATGAAAATTTAATAATATGTTGCAACTGAACAGGCATTGTCGATGTAAATAAAGTGAAATAGGTTACTGGATAATCTTTTAGCAATGATTCAAAACCATCATATTGCATAAATGATTGCCCCATAAAACCATTTCCACTTTCTATTAAGTTCTGAATAAAGTCGTCCACTTCAGTTGTTAATGTCTTTTCAGTTTCTTTAATACGGTTATATTCATCCGTTACAATGATGGCATCTTCTGCAAAATAGTCAATTAGTGTTGAAGGCTGGTCATACATAAATGCCACCAAACGACGTAATAATTGATGATCAAAGAACGTCGTTTCAAACAATTTGAAACTTTCGTAAGTCTCTTTCAAATCATTACGGACAGATTTATCAATTTTGGGGCGTGTTGTTTCATATGCAGCCTTTAATTCAGTTTGTAAGTGTTGAATGACGTCATCTGTAATAATGTAATCACTTGCCGTCGTAATCGCAACTTCTTCAATATTGTCATTTGAACGTTGCGTTTCAACATCAAAGTCGCGGATGGAATCAACTTCAGTATCAAACAATTCGATTCGAATAGGTTGACCTATGAGTGGATAAATGTCGATAATACCGCCACGTAATGAGAACTCACCAATGTGTGATACGACACTTTCACGACGATACCCCATATTCACTAATTTGTTTAAGAATTCATCAACGTCGATGTCTTCGCCTACTTTGAGTGTGAGTTGATGATCTTTCCATAAATCAGATGGTGTAAGCCACTTTTTCAATCCATTTAAAGGAACGATAAATAACCCTTCCTTATTATGAGCTAATGCAGTTAGTGTACGTACACGTTCACTCATAAGTTGAGGGCTTTGCGTTGAGAACTCTTCAGTCATAATATCTTGTACAGGATATTTATACACTTCAGAATGATCGACATATTGTAAAATATCAGTTTCTAATTTATCCGCTTGATATAAGTTGTTTGTAATTAACAACATTTGTTTTTGATCTTTTAAATACTTTTCAGCAATAATCGTTGCTTTTGCTGAGGGAGAAAGGCCAGTGACAAGTATATTCTGTTGGCCGAAGACGTCATCAAGTTCTTGGAAACGTTTATCATTTTGAATATACTCTGAAATAATAGGTCTCAATTGACTTCTCCGTTATATTGATTCATTACATGATCAAAGCGTGAACTTTCAATAAATGCTTCTACTGCATGTGCTGAATGTTCAATCACTTTATCCATAATGATCATTTCTTCTTTTGAGAATTTCTGTAATACATAATCAGGTACTGACATACCGTTTGTTGGTCTCCCTACACCAATACGAATACGTTTAAATTGATCTGTACCTAAATGTTTAATTATAGACTTCATACCATTGTGTCCTCCAGCGCTACCTTTTTGGCGCAAGCGGATTTGACCTTGAGATAAATCTAAATCATCATATAAGACAATTAAATCTTCTACTTCAACATTGTAATAATCCATTAATGGCCCAACTGCCTCACCTGAAAGATTCATCATCGTCATTGGTTCAATAAATAGGACCTTTTCGCCATTTAGACGTTCAATAGTATAAGCACCTTTAAATTTTTGTTTATCTAATGAGAAATGATGTTTCTCTAAAATAAAATCGATGACTTCAAATCCGATATTGTGTCTTGTTAACTCAAATCGCTTACCTATATTTCCAAGACCCACAATACATTTCATACGATGTTACCTCCATTGTGTTTCATTTATAATGATATCTATCAACTGAATAGAATTGTGCATATATCAATTATTCCTTATTCTATAACATTCCCTATAATAACACAAAAAAGGGGCAGAACAGAATTCTTAACGAATCCATGATTCCACCCCCGCAAGGATAATTAGAGTTGCGCACACCTGATATAGGTGCCTAATCAACTCATTTAGCTACTGCAATTTAGCATTGTAGCCTTATATTATGTTTTATCCTAAATGATTAAAGATAACATTCAACGAATTATTCTTCGTCTTTGTTTTCTTCGTCATCTTCTTTGTCTTCACCAACTACTTCAGGTTCTTCAGTTGCTGATTCACCTTCCATAGCTTCAACTTCTTCTTCAGTAGGTTCATCAGTTGGAGGAACTACTGTTACAACAGATTCTTCTGGGTCATTTTCAATTGTGAAATCACCAGAAACTTTAATATCTGCAACTGAGTAGCTATCATTAACTTCTAATTCAGTAATGTCTACTTCAATTGATTCAGGGATATTTTCTGGAGTTGCTGTAATTTGTAAGTCGAATAATGGTTGTTCAACTACGCCGCCTTCTTTAGCGCCAACAGCTTCACCTACTAAGTGAACTGGTACGTCAACAGTACGTTCTTCAGTCATGTTGATTGCTAAGAAGTCGATGTGCGTAATTTGGTTTTTAAGTGGGTCGAATTGATAATCAGACACCATAACTTTAATTGTTTTAGAACCAACGCCTAAATCGATAACTCCGTTACGTCCTACTTCACGGATGATTTTGATGAATTCAACTTCATCAACTTTAACTGAAGTATTTTTAGTACCATAACCATAAACTACTGCAGGTACTTTACCTGTGTTACGTAATTTTTTAAGGTCAGAACGCGTTTGTTTACCTTGACGGATGATTGACTTTAATGAAGCCATTCGTATTTCCACCTTTCATTTTCAAGTCTAGATACTTATTATCGTGAGAATCTTAAGTTCTGGACTTCCCTTCACTTACCCATCAACTTTATAAGTTGCTTGCAAGTGTTTATTAGTTCGTAAAACCACGAACGAATGTATTATACACGCTTAAAATATATAAGTCAAACGCATTTGTAAACTTTAGTCAAATAATACACTGACTGATTCACGTTCATAAACGCGGATAATTGCTTGTGCTAATAAACCAGCAACGGATAATTCTTTTGTATTTGATGGCTTACGAGAGTCATCAAGTAAGATTGAGTTTGTAACGATTAATTCTTTAATTGCTGAATTTTCAATACGTTCTTTTGCAGGGCCTGATAACACTGGGTGTGTACAACATGCATAAACATCTTTAGCACCTTTATCTTTAAGCGCTTGTGCAGCTAATGTAATTGTTCCCGCTGTATCAATAATATCATCAATAATAATCGCAGTACGTCCTTCAATTTCACCAACAATATTCATTACTTCTGCCACGTTTGGTTTAGGACGACGTTTATCAATAATTGCAATCGGAGTTTTTAAAATGTCGGCAAGTTTACGTGCACGTGTTACACCACCATGGTCAGGTGATACGACAACACATTCTTCTGGGTCAATGTTAGGGTCGTTTTCAAAATGTTGACCAATGATAGGTACACCCATTAAGTGGTCGATTGGAATATCAAAGAATCCTTGAATTTGTGGTGCATGTAGATCTAAAGCAATCATGCGATTAGCGCCAGCTGTTTCAATTAAGTTCGCTACTAATTTAGCTGTAATAGGTTCACGGCTACGTGCTTTTCTATCTTGTCGTGCATAGCCATAGTACGGAACCACAATATTGATGTTAGCTGCTGATGCACGTTTACATGCATCGATCATAATCAATAGCTCCATCAAGTGTAAATTAACCGGATTTGAAGTTGGTTGGATAATGAAGACATCACATCCACGAATACTTTCTTCAATATTGATTTGAATTTCTCCATCACTGAAGCGTTTTACAGAACATTTCCCTAATTCAATCCCTACTCGATCAGCTACTTCTTGTGCTAATGGCTCATTTCCTTTTAAAGAAAAAATCTTTAAAGATGAATTCTTGTATTCATTATTTAACATTTATAGTCCTCCAATTTTTAACTTAGACACTCTCATTATATAAAAAATCAATCGTTTTTACTATGTTCAACAAAAAATTGTAGAAAAGAGATACGAAATTTTAACAAAAACTTACTTTTTAAGATAGCCCTCTTTTGTGATTTGACGGGCACGCGCAAGTGCTAAACTTTCATTAGGTACGTTGTCCGTAATTGTAGATCCTGCAGCAATTAATACGCCATCACCTACAGTTACAGGTGCTACTAAGTTAGTATTACAACCAATAAATGCATCTTTACCAACAACCGTTTTGAATTTGTTTACACCATCATAATTTACAGTAATTGAACCACAACCAATATTCGTACGTTCACCGATTTCAGCATCTCCGATATAACTTAAATGAGATACTTTAGCACCATCTTTAAGGTCTGCTTTTTTCACTTCTACAAAGTTGCCGACTTTCACTTCTGAACCTAAGTTAGAACCCGGTCTTAATTGCGCAAATGGACCAACTTTTGTTTTATCACCTACAACAGCGTCATTAATCACTGATTGTTTGATATCAACATGTGCCCCAATACGACTATTGTTGATTTCAGAATATTGTCCAATAACAGTTTCTTCTCCAATTGTTGTGTCACCATTAATTCGCACACCAGGTTCAATAATTGCGTCCATACCAATCTTAACATCCGGACCAATAAATGTAGTTGTAGGGTCAATAATCGTTACACCATTTCTCATGTGCGCAATATTAATACGCTGTTGTAACGCTTTTTCAGCATTACTTAACATCACACGATCATTTACACCCATAATTTCATTAAAATCATCAGTATGATAGACTTCTGCAATACCTTCATCTTCTAAGATTAAAGCAATCACATCAGGCAAGTAATATTCTCCTTGCGCGTTGTCATTTTTAACTTCCGCTAATTTAGAAAAAAGCACTTGGTTATCGAATGCAAAAATACCTGAGCTAATTTCAGTTAATGCCTTTTCTTCTTTTGTCGCATCTTTTTCTTCAACGATACGTTGTAATCTGTGTGCCTCATCTCGAACAATACGACCGTAACCAAATGGAATTTGAGCAGTTGCTGATAATACTGTCGCTTGTGCATGCGTACTTTCATGATGCTCAATTAACTTCTGCAACGTATGTGCAGTGATAAGTGGTGTATCTCCACAAACAACTAATGTTGTGCCTTCCATATTTTCTAAATGCTCATTGGCCATCTTTACTGCGTGCGCTGTTCCCAATTGTTCTTCTTGATAACTATATAATGATTGATCTCCTAAAGTTGCTTTAACATCTTCAGCACCGTGACCAACGATTGTCACGATTTGGTTCACACCAGCATGCTTAACATTTGTTAACACATGTTCTACCATTGATTTCCCTGCAACTTCATGTAGTACTTTATATTTATTTGATTTCATTCTAGTACCTTTTCCAGCTGCTAATATTACCGCATTTCTTTGCATGAATGGTAACCCTCCAATAAATTTTACACTTCTAATTTATTATAATTTAACTCAAGTTCGAGTTTCAAGATTTAGAAGGTTTTATCATTTAGTCTATTTAAATTTTCAAAAATATGTATACACAACTTGAATACTTTAGCATACATTTCACAACTTAAAAAAGCAGGTTCAACACATTTAATGTTGAACCTGCTATGAATGTATGGTTTATTTAAGCTTCGTCTGAATCTTCTGATGAAGCGTTTTTATCTGGAATAACTTCATCTGTTTCGTCATATACTTTCATAACGGCATCTTGAATTTCTTGTCTCATATCAGAGTTAATTGGATGCGCGATATCACGGAATTCACCATCTGGTGTACGTTTACTTGGCATTGCAACGAAAAGACCTGAGTTTCCTTCAATTACACGTAAATCATGAATTACAAAAGCTTCATCTAATGTAATTGAAACAAGTGCTTTCATTCTGCCATCTGTTTGTATTTTTCTAAGTCTAACATCTGTCACTTTCATGTAGTGAGCCCCCCTAGTATATATATCTTTGTTTGTTAGAAGCTTGACAATTTTCTAATCAAGGAAATTATATTCCTTTTACTTTACCTACAACTTCAATTTCAACTTTAACGTCTTTAGGTAAGCGTGCAACTTCAACACAACTACGTGCTGGTTGATGTTCGCTGAAATAACTACCATATACTTCGTTTATTTGTTGAAATTCATTCATATCGGAGATAAAGATGGTTGCTTTCACAACTGAGTTTAAATCCGAACCAGCTTCTTCAAGTACTACAGACAAATTGTCTAGCACTTGTTTTGTTTGTTCTTTCACATCATCACTGACAATATTCCCTTCAGTATCTAATGGGATTTGTCCAGATGTAAATACTAAATTATTCACAACCATAGCATGTGAGTATGGTCCTAAAGCTTCTGGTGCTTTGTTAGTGTTAATCATTTTCATGATGTAAAAACTCCTTTTAAGAAAATTTAGACAAACTATTGCCAGGTTCTACTTTAAATTCCTGATTGTATTCATCTACATCAGATAATTTAACTAAAGAAGTATAATCCTCAATCAATCTTTGTTTAACTTCTTTTGATTCTACAAGTACAGATACCCCTTTAACGTGTGCCTTAAACTCATTCATCAGATTCATAACGCCATTAATTGAACCCCCTGCTCTCATAAAATCATCAACGACGAGTACATTAGAATTTTCGGCTAACGTACGTTTAGAAAGTACCATCGTTTCAATTTTACGAGAAGAGCCTGACACATAGTTAATCGATACAGTAGATCCCTCAGTAACTTTATTGTCTTTTCTAATTACTACTACAGGTAAATTTAATACGTTCGCTACCGCATTGGCAAGTGATATCCCTTTTGTAGCGATTGTCACAACCGCATCAAGGTCCTCTTCCATATAAATGCTAGCAATTAATTTGCCAACTTTATTAAGTAAAGAAGGGTTTCCGACTAAATCTGATAAGAACAGATAGCCACCCGGTAATAATCGTTCTTTCTCTTGAAGTAGCTCAATAATTTCATCAATAATCTCTGACGCCTCTTCTTTGCTCATCATCGGTTTATAGGTTACACCGCCACTAGCGCCTGCTGTCGTTATAACTGTACCTAATTTTTCTTTTTGGAAAGTATTTTTAATGATTTGAACATCTTCACTAATTGAAGATTTGGCTTGTTTGAATTTTTTCACAAAAAAAGTTAAAGGTACTAACTGATTTGGATGGTTCATTAAATACTGTGTCATAAAGACGATACGTTCACTTCTTTTATACCTCATTTGTTGTTCAACCCTTCTATCCTAATAATCTAACTAAATACACTTCATTACAGCAGCCATTTACAGCATTATATAATTTTTTCGCTTGGCTTTCTTTTTGTGCAAGTCCATATACGGTCGGTCCACTGCCACTCATAAGCGCGCCATCTGCACCACACTGCAACATATTATTCTTTATTTTTCGAATTTCAGGATGCATTGACATCGACACTGGTTCTAAACGATTCGATAAACTTTGGCACAACTGTTGATAATTACCATTAACAATCGCTTGTTCACACATTTCTGTATCAACATGATGTGTATCATCCAAATCCAACGCCTTGAATACATCTGGAGATGATATACCTAAATTAGGTTTCGCCAACACAACCCAAGCTGAAGGTGGCTTTTTTAAGAAGCGTATCTTCTCACCTCTACCTTTGCATACTGCAGTTCTGTTATAAATACAAAATGGAATGTCTGTCCCAATTTGAATACCCAACTCACTCAATTCATGAAGTGATTTATCTAAATTGAACAGACGATTAATGCCACGCATTGTAGCAGCTGCATCAGCCGATCCTCCTGCTAATCCGGCAGAAACAGGAATATCTTTATCTATAGTGATGGTTACACCTGCTTTTAAATCATACGTCTCCATCATTAATTGTGCTGCACGATAAGCTAAATTTTTATGATCATTTGGAACATAGTTATGTTCAATATCAACAACAATTTTTTTGTCTTTTCTTTTTTGAAAAGACAAGCGATCATTTAAATCAACAGTCGTCATAATCATCGCAATTTCATGATATCCGTCATTTCTTTTGAAAAGTGTATCGAGCGTCAAATTTATCTTGGCTGGTGCCGTTTCATATATCATTTTTCCGCCCTCTCTTCATCAATAGTAATAAGATGATTTTAACACAAAGACTAAAAATATTTGATAGATACATGACAAATTTATGTAAAATCTTAATAAAACAATCATTTTAATCTGCTAATATACGTTTTCTGATGAAATTCTATTATTTTGAAGTAAAATGATTAAGATTGGACACATTTTGTAGTCCACATTTTAAACAACCCTTATGATGCTACAAAAAAAGAGCGTTGAACTTAATAAGCCCAACACCCAATACATTTCAATTATAGAGTTGAGGTACACTAAACCACTCTATATTTATGTCTAAATTAGTGTGCAACTACTTCTTGATGATTATCTTCTTCAAATGAAACTTGTACGTTCTCTGTAAGAACATCCGTATATGTATACGAAACTCTTTCGAAATTATGCTTATCTTGGTCTAATTCAACAACAAATACTGAAGGATATGTTTCTTTTAACACACCACAACGTTCGATTGTTTTTTTACGACCACCGTTGGCTTTTAGTACAATACGATTTCCTAAGTGACAATCAATAGAATTTTTGATGTCCAAAATTGATTTTGGCATATTGCTCCACCTCGCTACAAGTTACATAATACCATATTTCGAGGTGTTTTGTCAAACAAAATTTAAATTTTATCAATGTAGTCGCGCTTTGTCAACAATTTAATTTTCTAATTCTGGGAAATTTTTCTTTTCTTCATACAATCGTGCAAAATCTTGTATTGATAGCGTTTCTCCACGTCTTTTAGGATCAATACCTGTTTGCTCAAGCCATTTTAATATACTTTCTTTATGTTGCTTTCCATCTTTAAAGAAGTTCTGATAGTTGTTATTAATTGTTTTACGTCTTTGCGCAAACGCTGCTTTAGCTAATTTAAAGAACGCTTCTTCATTATCCACGTGAACGAGTGGCGTTTCTCTTTGCATTAATTTAACCACTATGGAGTCTACATTAGGTGGTGGCATAAATACAGATTTAGGCACAGTTAACACTTTACTTGTTTCAGTATAGTACTGTGTAACAATAGATAATGAGCCATACGATTTCGTTCCTACTTGCGCATTCAAACGCTCTCCCACTTCTTTTTGCATCATCACAACATAACCATCAATCGGAATATCTTGTTGCATTAAGTTCAGTAGAATTGGTGTTGTTATATAATACGGCAGATTAGCTACGACCATGATTTTGTCACAATCATTTAGATATGTTTCAACCGCTTTAGCAATGTCTGCTTTCAATATATCCTCGTTAATAATCGTAATATTGTCATAAGGCGCTAATGTTTCTTTTAAAACTGGTATCAGTCGTTGGTCTATTTCAAATGACATCACTTTTTTAGCACGCTTCGCTAATTGTTCTGTTAAAGACCCCATACCAGGTCCCACTTCAATAACACCTGTATGGTCATCAATTTGACTCGCATCTATAATTTTATGAATGATATTAACATCTACTAAGAAGTTTTGTCCTAAACTTTTTTTAAAGTTAAATCCAAATTGATCTAACAACGCTCGCGTTCGTGAAGGTGTCGCAATATCTTTTCTCTCCACCTTTTATTCACTCTCCTTTTCCATAGATAATGCTTCGCGCACATCTGCTTCTGTATAACCAAATGCATTAAGTTTCTTCAATAATTGCTTACCGTTTGAATGTCCAATGTGTAACTTACGACCTAATATGTCTCTTCTACGACGTGCATCTTTGCCGATGATTAAACCTAAATCAATCAGCACACTTTTGTCAATTGACTCTTCCGCTTCTTCAAAAGGAGAGCTGACATGCATTAAAGCATCTCTAATATCTTGGGGGTCTGCATGTTCAACGCCAATTTTACCACGCTTATTTTTAGCCTTCTCTCGATCTAAATACGCATGTTTAACGCCCAAAACATGTTCCGTAATCGTGTGTCGTATTTTATCACCTGGAAAGTCAGGGTCCGTTAATACAATCACCCCTCTTGTTTCTTGTGCATTTTGGATGACTGCTAACGTTTCTTTATTAATGGCACTACCATTTGTTTCAATCGTGTCACATTCGACAGCCGACTTTACACGTTCTGTATCATCTCTACCTTCTACGACGATAAATTCATTGATTTTCATAATAAAAATCCTTACCTTTCAAATTCATTTCACATATATTATAACTGCTCATCATATAAAAAATGAGAAAGATGCCGTGTGTCATGTTGCTAAAATCATACCATGACAGACACGGTTTAACATCTTTCTCAGACATATCATATTATTTTAATTTAAATAAACGTTCAGCATTTTCGGTAGTCTGACGACATACGTCTTCATATGTCATTCCACGTAATTCTGCAATTTGTTGTGCAACTAAAGTCACACGTTCAGGTTCATTACGTTTACCTCTGTAAGGATGAGGTGAAAGATAAGGCGCATCTGTTTCAACTAATAATCTATCCATAGGTACATGTTTTGCGACCTCTTTAGGTTGCTTAGCATTCTTAAACGTAACTGGACCACCTAAAGAAATATGGAAATTTAATTTATTAATAACCACATCTGCGATTTCAGGAGAACCACTAAAGCTATGCATAATGCCGCCTACTTCTTCAGCATGCTCTTCCATCAATATATCGACACAATCTTGCGTCGCTTCACGATTGTGAATAATAATAGGCAAGTTTACCCTTTTAGCGAGCGCAATTTGCTTTCTAAACACATCTTTTTGAACATCAGCTGGAGATTTATCCCAATGATAGTCTAATCCCATTTCTCCTATACCAATGACTTTAGGATGTTGTGCTAATTGTTCAATCCATTGTAAACGTTCATCTGTGAAATCAATAGCATCAACAGGGTGCCAACCAATAATGCCATAAATAAAATCATATTCATCTATTAATGTCATCGCACGTTCAATTGTCGGTGTATCAAAACCAACAACAAACATACGGTCAACACCTGCTTCTCTCGCACGAGAAATGACTTCAGTTAAATCTTCTGCATATTGTTCATCATTTAAATGGACATGTGTATCGATTAACATTTTATCTCTCCTCATTTTACACTTTATTACTATTTAATAACTGCACCATTTGGAATTGCACTTGGCAAGCTAACTAATGTTAAAACACCGTCTTTTTCAGCTGATAAAATCATTCCTTCAGATTTTTGGCCCATTAATTTTGCTGGTTTTAAGTTTGTAACTACTGCTACTTTTTTACCAATAATATCTTCTGGACGATAGAATTTAGCAATACCAGAAACAATTTGTCGTTGTTCTGAGGCTAAATCAATTTGGATTTTTAGTAATTTATCAGATTTTGGAACATTTTCAGCATCTGTAATAGTTGCCGCTTTAATTTCAACTTTGTCGAAATCTTTAATATCAATTTGTGCTTTACTTGGTACTTCCGCTTCTTCTTTAGGTTCTTCAGATTTTGGAGGTTGCATAGATTCTTTAATATATGCTATTTCCGCATCAGTATCTAAACGTGGGAAGATTGGTGTTGGTTTCTCAGTTACCATAATAGGTTGTTTCAATGCACCGTATTGCTCAAGGCTTTCTAATTCAAACAATTCAGGTTCATTAATATTTAATTGGTTGAAGATTTCTTTAGGTGCATGTGTTAAGAATGGACGTAATAACACTGCAGCATATCGAATATTTTCAACTAAATGTGCCATGACGTTACCAAGCATATCCTTTTGATGCTCATCTTTAGCTAATACCCATGGTGTCGTCTCATCAATATATTTATTCGTACGGCTAATCAATTTCCATACCGTTGATAATGCCACAGAGAATTGGAAACTTTCCATACTTTCATTGAAGTGTTTCACTGTTTCAAGTGCCATTGCTTCCATATCTTCGTCTAACTCGTGTTTTGGTCCTTCGTAAGCAGGTAATTCACCTTGGAAGTACTTATTGATCATAGAAATCGTACGATTCACTAAGTTACCTAAATCGTTCGCTAAATCATAGTTTGTACGCTCTACAAAAGCTTCAGGTGTGAACACACCATCTGAACCAAATGGTAATTCGCGCATTAAATAGTAGCGTGTTGCATCTAGGCCATAGCGATCGATTAATACGTTTGGATCGACAACGTTACCTTTAGATTTACTCATTTTACCGTCTTTCATCAAAATCCAACCATGTGCAAATACCTTTTTAGGAAGTGGTAGGTCTAACGCCATTAATAAAATCGGCCAAATAATTGAGTGGAAACGTACAATTTCCTTCGCCATTAAATGTACATCTGCTGGCCAGTATTTTTGGAATAATGCATCGTCATCTGATAGATAACCTAATGAAGAAATATAGTTTACGAGTGCATCAATCCATACGTATACAACGTGTTTAGGATTTGATGGAACTCTAACACCCCAGTCAAATGATGTACGTGATACGGCTAAGTCTTCTAAACCTGGTTTAATAAAGTTATTAATCATTTCATTCTTTCTTGAAGGTGGTTGAATGAAATCTGGATTAGCATCATAAAACGCTAATAATTTATCTGTATATTTATTAATGTTAAAGAAATAACTTTCTTCTTTAACTAATTCAACTTCATGACCAGAATCCGGGCTTTTACCCCCAACGATTTTGCCATTTTCATATACAGGTTCTACTAATTGTGACTCAGTATAGTATGTTTCATCAGGTACCGAATACCATCCTTCATACTCACCAAGGTAAATGTCACCTTGTTTCAAAAGACGCTCAAATACTTTTTCAACTACTTGTTTATGGCGTTCTTCTGTCGTACGGATGAAGTCATCATTAGAGATTTCTAGTTTACTCCAAAGCTTTTTAATACCACTGATCATTTCGTCTAAATACTCTAATTCAGTTTTACCTGCTTTTTGGGCTTTTTCTTGAATTTTTTGGCCATGTTCATCTGTACCAGTAAGGTAACGAACATCATAACCTTGCATACGTTTGTAACGTGAAATCACATCACCTGCTACCGTTGAATATGCATGACCGATATGTAAATTACCACTTGGATAATAAATTGGGGTTGTAATATAAAATGTTTCTTTCGCCATCAATAGTCCTCCTCATCATTTACAAAATAATACTATATACTTACTATTTGTTTTTATACATTTTGATACTTAAACGCATCACGATATTCCTTTAATATTTAGTTATTTATCATTATAACGCATATCCATTTTCTAGTGTCGTATCCTATTAACATTACCATAAATTCATTAATTTATGGGTGATTTCTAAGATTTTCATAGCCTAATTCCCTTGAAAAAATAATCAACCGATGTGTCTAATTTTGCTACATCATTCATTAACATTGTGGTATATGTCATAAACCTCTCCAGTTTTCATATGACGGTCTTCCGCAACTAACTTAATTGCTTTTTTAGGCTTGATCTTTTGTTCTGACATATAATGTTCAACATGTTCAGATATGGTCAATGATTCAAACCATTGTTCAGTTTCAAGAGGCTTAGCGCCCTCTATCAAAATAACAAATTCACCTTTTTGCATAATTTCATCTTGTTGAAATGCGTGTAATAAGTGTTCAACATCTTGCATGACAATTTGTTCGAACTTTTTCGTTAATTCGCGGCCGACTGCAACGCGTCTAGTCGCATCAACTTTCGCAATGGCTTTTAATGTTTCAACTACTCGGAAAGGAGATTCATAAATAATTAAAGTGCTGTCTTGATACATTCTTTCCTGTAATATCGCGATCTTTTCTTTTTCTTTTCTAGGTAAAAAGCCTAAAAAAGTATACGTATAAGATGGTAAGCCACTTGCCATCAACGCAGTTAATCCAGCATTAGGTCCAGGTACCGTTTCGACATGAATATCATGATTATGGGCAGCAACTACTAATTCATAACCTGGATCACTTATTAAAGGTAAACCTGCATCAGACACTAATGCAACATTGTATCCTTCATTTAATAGATCAATTAAATATGCCGTTTGTTGAGTTTTATTATGTTCATGATACGATTTTAAAGGGGTTTGAATATCATAATGATTGCAAAGCTTTTTAGTCACTCGTGTGTCTTCGCAAGCTATGAAATCAACATGATTCAAAGTTTCAATTGCCCGAAAAGTAATATCACCTAGGTTACCAATAGGCGTCCCTACTAGATATAATGTCGCCATGTTTAACGCTCCCCAATCATTTTTAATTTTTCTTGTCTTGTAAATGTTTTAATTTCATATTCTCTGCGCATGGCTTCTGATTTTGAATCAAACATTTCTTGATAAACTAACACTACCGGGCGTCTTATTTTTGTATATTTAGCACCTTTTCCTGCATTATGCGTCGCAATACGTGCTTCTACATCTGTAGTATAACCTGTATATAATGAATCATCTTTGCATTTAACAATGTATACATAATGCTTAGCCATAATATACCTCTTTCATCTCATCAGTATAGTCACCCTGGTTGTTATAGATGTAAAATGGTGGTGCGATGGTTAACCCTTGATTACCATTCTTACGTCCCTCTACCACTATCGTAACAGCTGATTTGTCTATTTTACTATAAATAAATACTACACGTTTGGGTTCTATACTCGCGTTACGCATTTCGGTTAAGACATCCATCAACCTTTCAGCTCGATGAACCATCATGAGTCGGCCACCTTGCTTTAATAAATGACGTGCCGCCATCATACAATCCTCTAAAGTACACTTAACCTCATGTCTTGCTATTTTATGCGCTTCCTTTTGATGCTGATTGCGTTGATTCGTTTTAAAGTAGGGTGGATTACACGTAACTAATGTATACTGCGATGGTTTGAAGTTTTGATACACTTCTTTTAAATCCATATGATGCATTAGCAATCGATCGTTTAAACGGTTATATTCGAAACTGCGACGCGCCATATCAACGAGTTTTTCCTGTATCTCAATACTCTCTATAGGTTGTGAGCCCTTAGCGGATAACAAGAGTGCAATCACACCATTTCCAGCACATAAATCTAGTATTTTGTCATTTTTTCTAACTTCAGTAAAATGCCCCAACAATAATGCATCAGTTGAAAATGAAAACACATCGTCATTTTGAATAATTTTCAAATTTTCCTTAAATAGGTCATCAATACGCTCATTAACTTTTAACATGGTCTGTTTTCTCCTAAAAAAGAGATGTCTTTGCAACACATCAATATATTTCAAAGTGTTGAAATCCATCCCTCATCATTAACGTACGTTTTAAGCAATTACAATGTATCTTAACAACGTACCTTCAAGCCATTAGCACTAAACATATGCCAAAGGTCTAACTATTTAACACATTCATACATAGTAAACAATCTTCACCATAGCGATGCTTACCAAATAGTTCTCCATTACAAATGTGGAAGCCTTCACTATATAATACGGCGAGATTATCCTTACTTGGTAATGGTTTCTTTACATGTTTAATTGAACTTTTATTATCTTTTTCCTTACTCACTGGTTTGTTGTCTTTTTCAACACGGCTAGCAACTTTGACCGCTTCAACGTCTTGTTCGCTCTTAGCCATTAATGATTTTAAGTTATCATTTTCAACTTGTAATGCAACATTTTCTTCAATAAGTTGGATAGATAATGCTTTCAATTCACTCATTTCTTGATTTAATTGATTAACATTACTTTCAAGTCTTACAACTTTTTCAAATAGGTCATTGCGGTTCAAAAGTAACGTACCTCCTTAATTAAAAGCTTCTAATTCTTCCATTTTATATTCTAATGGTTGTTCTAAACCATCGATTTTAACTTGCATTGAGATGTCTAAAATATTTAATCCGATAACTTGTCCCTTACCTTCAGGTGTCACAATCTTATCACCTAAATCAGGCAATTGTGCTCTTGCTTCTTCATAGAAATCATTTTCATATTTTAAGCAACACATTAATCGACCACAAGCACCGGAAATTTTAGTTGGATTTAAAGATAAGTTTTGGTCTTTAGCCATCTTGATTGAAACCGGTTCAAAATCCCCTAAGAACGTTGCACAACATAGCGAACGTCCACATGGACCGATACCACCTAATAATTTCGCTTCATCTCGAACACCAATTTGTCTTAACTCAATACGCGTTTTTAAATTTTGAGCTAAATGTTTCACGAGTTTACGGAAATCAATGCGATCATCTGCTGTAAAATTAAAAATCACTTTTGATTTATCTAATGTATATTCGCAATTAACTAATCGCATATCCAACTGTTGTTCTTTAGCTAAGTCTTTACATAACTGTAATGCATCGGTTGCATCTCTATCATTTTGATAATATGTTTCGATATCTTGATCAGTAGCAACACGTATGATTTCTTTTAAAGGTAATGTAACATCACCATCTTCAACGTCTTTAGGCGGGAATTTAACACTCCCAATTTCAATGCCACGTTTAGATTCGACAACAACCCAATCATTCACATTTACGTCTAAATCTTTAGGCGCATAATATTCCAATTTCCCAGCTTTTTGAAATTGGACACCTACGATATTTGGCATTCTAACTCACACCTTTGATTACTATTTGTTCAAATACAAGCGTCGGATTAACATTTTGCATTAATTTTTTGTGCGCTTCTGTAATTTGATCGTACATGATAATAATTTGATTTAACGATAACTGGCTCGCATATTTTTCTATGTTACCTTTTAAATCTGAGTATATAAAATGATGATCAATCCCTATTTTGGCATGCATAATATCTTCAAAAAATGCATTTACCGCCGCTAACGTTAGAGATTGTAACTTTCTGTTTTTAGCATGTTTTAATAATTCTATTATTCCAATTAACGCCATAGGTTTATTTGTTAATAACAACTCACACCAATGTAAGATTACTTTCCTAAGTGCGACTAAATCATGTTCTTCATTTAAACCTTTAGCTGTTTCGAGTTGCGTAGTATAACTACTTAACATTTCCGCAACAGCTCTATTGATATCTTCTTCAACTAATCTATCTATAAAGTGCTGTTTATCACTTGGTTTAAAATAAACATGCTGACAACGCGAATGAATTGTATCGAGAATTTGTTCTGGCTTCGTTGATAGCAAAATGGCTATCGTATTCTCAGGAGGCTCTTCTAAAAATTTTAATATACTATTTTCCCCTTGAACAGTAAGCTTTTCAAAGTCCTCAATAATATAAACTTTATGTTTGCCTTCAATTGGTAGTTGATTCATTCGATGAACCAATTGTTCAATTTGTTCTTTCTTAATTGAATTCTCCTCAGATGACACATACATGAAATCTGGTTGATTGAACGTTTCTACTTTCATTTCACATTGTTGATTCCCATTACATAGAATAAGTTTTGCAAATTCCATCGCGACGTGCTTCATTGATTGAGCATCATCACCTTCAAACAAATAGGCGTGCGATAGTTTATTTGAATGATACGCATTCGCTAATTTTTGTTGTTCATCCATGCTTGCTTACTCCTTATTCAACTTTATAATATAAAAAGAGGTTAGGACCAAAGCATTTAGAATTTAGACAAACTCATTGATAAGCAACATTATGACTCAAATTTTGTCGAATCACGCTTCTCTACAACGTAACATGTTGCAAATGAGTTTACTAAACCTGCCTTTAAACACCATGCATTAGTGTCCCAGAGCATAAGCCGTTTTGTCCCAACCTCGAATATTGTATATTCATCTAAGGTGTCTTAATTTCATTTTCATTGTTTTAAAATTTATTTATTAAAATCTATGGAATGATTCGACTGGCATTACAAATACTGTAGCGCCTCCCACTTCCACTTCAACAGGATATGGTATGTAAGAATCTGCACTACCACCCATTGGTGTCATTGGTGAAACAAGTTGATCTCTATTACCACAAGTATGATCGATAACTGATAAAATATCATCTACACGATCATCATCTACACCACATAAGAAAGTAGTGTTACCGGCTCTTAAAAATCCACCAGTCGTTGCTAATTTTGTAGCTCTAAAGTTATTTTTTACGAGTTGGTCTGAAAGTTCCTGACTATCCTGATCTTGAACGATCGCTATAATCATTTTCATCTTAAAACACCTCTTCTAGTTATTATATCATAATTATTTTAAAAAATTTAAGATTATCTCATAAGTTTCATTGACTACATCATCAATATGACGTGTCGCATCTACTACTGCGAAACGCTCAGGTGTTTCTTGAATGATTTGTCGATATCCTTCAATCACCTTCTCGTGAAACGCAATATCTTCTTTATCAAGTCGATTCTGATCTCGTTGGTTTTTGAGAATTCTATCTCTACCAACTTCAGCCGTAATGTCTAAATAAACCGTCAAATCTGGATAAAGTCCATTAATTGCAAAGTCATTTAATTGTTTCACTTCTTCAATACCTATACCCCTTGCATAACCTTGATATGCAAGAGAACTATCAATATATCTATCACATAAGACAATTTTATCATCTTTCAACGCAGGCACAACTTTTTCTACTAGATGCTCTCTTCTTGATGCAGCAAATAGCATTGCTTCCGTGCGAATATCCATATTTGCACCTTCCAATACCACCTTACGTATTTCTTCACCAGTTGGCACACCGCCTGGTTCTCTAGTAGCAATTAATTGATAATCCTGTGCTAACTTTTCAGACACACGTTGCAATACAGTTGTCTTACCTGAACCCTCAGGACCCTCAAACGTTATAAATGCCGACATTTCATTCATCCTTAACTAATATTTTTTCATTTTTTATACCTTCAACTTTATCACCTTTTTGAAGGTATTCTCGCATTAATTTTATCATATTTCGGGTTATTCTTTCCCCTTTTAAATAAACAGGAATTCCTGGTGGGTACGGTATAATATGCGTTGCTAAAATGCTATGCTCAGCATGATCAATATGCATCCATGTTACTTCACCATTCTCACTAGGGAAATACTTACCTTCATCGACTGGAAGTTGAATCGACGACATTGGTTTATGTGTTGAACGTACTGGCAAGTTCAAATAAGTGATTTTGTTTAATAATGCTTCGAATGGATACCTATCATCTTCATGCCATAGTGGCAACACAAGCAACACTTGCTTATCATCAGCTAATTCAACATATATACCTAGTTGTTCAAACCATGTTTGTATTTCAAATCCAGAATATCCCGGATATTGAATTAATAATTTTAAAGGATCACTCACACAGACTGTAGTTAATCCAGTCTTATTTAATGTATCTATAAGTTGCTTTCTTTTTTCCAAAAATATGGAACCATCATAATCAACATAAAATTGGTGTGCGAGTTCAAGGCTAGCCATAACTAAATACGATGGACTTGACGTTTGAAAATACCCTAAATATCGAACTATTTCATCATTTAAGGGGGCATTTTTATGAATAAATAATATGGAACCCATCGTGAGCGCAGGCAACGTTTTATGATAAGACTGCACCACATAATCCGCACCACTTTCTAGCGCCGACTTAGGAAAATGAGCTAAGTTAAAATGGGCACCATGAGCTTCATCAACTAATACTGGAATTGCTTCACTATGTGCCCTATCAACAAATTCATTGATATCAAAACATTCACCATAATAATTTGGATATGTGACAATTGCTAACTTTTGATGATTAAACTTCATATTATGTACGTCTGGACCTAAGTATTGATCACTATCCTTACTTTTAGTCATCGCAAGTATATCCGCAGGTTGTTGTACAATATCTAAGCCATGAAAGACGGACTTGTGAACGTTACGACTAATTAAATAGTTCCCCTTTCTTTTTGAAAAGGATTGTATCACTGATAAAATACCTGATGTTGTACCATTAATTAAGAAATAGGCATTATAGTCTGGATGTTTACGACAATACTGCATACTTTGCAATATGATATCTTCAGGGTGATGTAAATCATCTAAACCAGTAATTTCGGTCATATCCATTTTAAAGTCTAAATTGTTTATACGGCCAATTGTCCCATTTTTATGACCAGGTACGTGTAATGAAATCGCCTTTTCATTAACCAATTGAGATAATTTTTCAAAAATTGGAAGTTCCATACTATACACACTTTCTAACAGATTTAGCGCACTTGCGATAAATCATCATCGCCATTACGTTGCTCAATCCACTTCGTTTTTAATAACCCCATAACATAAGAATCTTTGTACTTCCCTTGTGTATAAAAGTGTTCTTTTAATTCACCTTCAATAGTAAAGCCTGCCTTTTTATATATGTGCACGGCTTTTTCATTATTCACATCTACATAGAGATATACTTTATTCAAGTTCAAGACTAAAAAGGCATAATCAATCGCCATTTTAAATGCTTTTTTAGCATATCCTTTATTACCATATTGACTGTCTATAATAATTTGAATTTCACAATTTCTATGTACAAAATTGATTTCTACTAGCTCTACTACACCAATAGATGTTTGATTATCTTCAATAATAAATCGTCTTTCTGATTCATCTAAAATGTGTTTTTGATACAACATTTTTAATTCACTTAATGACTCATATGGCTCTTCGAACCAATAAGACATAATCGTATATTCATTATTTAGATGATGTACAAATTGTAAATCTGTTTCTTCTAATGCTCTAATTATCATTTTTAGCACTCCTTTAATTACAGTTTATGCAAGTAAATTAATGAAGTAAAGCAACTCAATTATTTTATTTGTCGAATATTTTATTTCAGAATATAAAGCTGAAATTTATAGTCTTTTAATTTTAAGCATAAAAAAAGAGGTGGGACATAAATAATATAATAATGCTATTTTGCAAATTCGCAGTAGCTGACTGAACTGAGAAGGCGCATAATTCAAGCTTTTCTCAGTTCTAGTCACCCTTGCGGGCGGGGCCCCAACAAAGAGAATTTCATTAAGAAATTCTACAAGCAAAGCAAGTTGGGAGTGGGACGACGAATTCAAAAGAATTCTGTCCCGCTCCCATTACTTCGCCTGGCAACGTCCTACTCTAGCGGAACGTAAATCGGCTACCATCGCCGCTAAGAACCTTACTTTACTTCGTGGCAAGCGCTCGCATCTTTCTTCCTTTTCTAAA
>NZ_JAESMI010000046.1:0-37939 GCF_017893095.1 Staphylococcus sp. GDX8P80P
TGTATCATTTCTTATGGACCTACATGATGAATGGATTTATTCTTCAAGAAAATACATCAATTTTGATAAGTAGAAATGGTAAAAACATTGTATAGCATTTTACACAGGAGTCTGGACTTGACTTTCGAGAGTGTGAGATAAATGAAGAAAATTGTTTCTGATGATATCTTTGAAGAAGACAAAGCACCTAAACGTGGATTAAAGTCAATGATGTTAAATAATGATAATTATGATGATAGCAACACGTCTCGGCTTGACCTTTTGCTATTATCAGTCATTTTCATTCCTTTAATCATATTATTCTTAATCTACATTAATTAGTACTATAATAGATATACAAAAAGCCCATACGATGCTCGCATGGGCTTCTACTAAAGGGAGTCAAAATTGACCTTCGTTTATTTTGCGTAGTCTATGGGGTATACTCAATTTACTCAAAGCTATTGAAATCTACTATATCGAAGGTACAAATTTATTATAACTTAACCTTTGTAAAATTAAATCCTGTTTACAGCATAGTAAATGACATATTATTGACTAATCGTTGTACATTTTTTGAACAACGATCGTTGAACGATAATCGTAGAACGTCTTTTCAAATACAATAAATTAATAGAGGTGTAAATATGAAGCAATTCTTAATTACTGGCGGCACTGGAATGGTAGGCAGTCAATTAGTAAACGCATTAAAGCATCGCGATGTACACATTACAATATTAACTCGTAGCGATAAGCAAAGTGATGATCCTAAAATTTCATATATTAATTGGTCAAAAGACGGTTGGACATCTCAAGTTCCAGATATAGATGTAGTTATCAATTTAGCTGGTGCAACTTTAAACAAACGTTGGACACCATCATACAAGCAATCAATCATGACTAGTCGTATCCAATCAACACAAGCACTCGTTGATTTATTTAGCAATCGCGCCCATAAACCTGAGGTACTCTTCAATGCAAGTGCGATGGGCTATTATCCACCAAGTTTATATCAAACGTATACTGAAAAATATCAAACGCTTCCCTTCGACTTTTTATCTGATGTCGTTTATCAGTGGGAACGTTTTGCCAAACGCTTTGAATCATTTGGTACACGTGTCGTATTAGGAAGATTCAGCATGATTTTATCTGATGATGGTGGCGCATTACAAACGATGAAACTACCTTATAAATTTTTTGTAGGGGGCAAATTAGGTTCTGGATTCCAATGGTATTCTTGGATTCATATTAATGATTTAGTACGTGCAATTCTATTTACCATTGACCATCCTAAAGCCCAAGGTCCTTTCAATATGGCTGCGCCTATAGCTGAACGTCAAAATCTATTCGGATATACACTTGCACGTGTCATGCACCGCCCTCATGAAACATGGGTTCCATCGTTCTTGATGCGAATCGCACTTGGTGAAATGTCTACAGTTGTCTTAGATACGCAAAAGGTATTACCAAATAAATTGGATGCACTTGGCTTTACATTTAATTATCCTAACTTAAAAATTGCTTTCGAAGATTTAATCGATGCATAATTATTGGAGTTTTGAATCATGAACGACGAGAAATTAACGTATATTTTATTAATCATCGCTAGTCTATTTCTGATACTAAATGGCATTTTTGCTTTCGAACATCATTTTGTAATTATATTAATGTCAATTTTCTTCATAATCATTGGTGTTATTTTACTTGTGATTTCGATTCGACTTCTCCTAAAAAGCACTTCAAAAAAATCATAAAAAAAATGGGATGTGTTGGTTTAAAACACATCCCATTTTTTATGATAATTTAACATTAATGATTAATCTTCAGGTTGCATAACATTATCGATTAAGCCATATGCTTTAGCTTCATCAGCTGTTAAGAAGTTATCACGGTCCGTATCTTTTTGTATTTTTTCAATACTTTGACCTGTACGTTCAGCTAAAATTTTGTTTAATTTTTCACGTGTTTTTAAAATGTGGTTAGCAGCGATTTCGATTTCAGTTGCTTGTCCTTGTGCACCACCTAATGGTTGGTGAATCATAACTTCCGCATTTGGTAATGCGAAACGTTTACCTTTTGCACCAGCAGCTAATAAGAATGAACCCATTGATGCAGCCATACCAATACAAATAGTTTGTACATCTGGTTTAATGTGTTGGATTGTATCATAAATAGCAAAACCAGCAGTGACACTACCACCTGGTGAATTAATATATAAGTAGATATCTTTCTCAGAATCTTGCGCTTGTAAGAATAATAATTGTGATACAATTGAATTTGCTACGTTATCATCAATTGCAGAACCTAACATAATAATACGGTCTTTTAATAGACGAGAATAAATATCGTATGCACGTTCACCGCGATTTGTTGTTTCAATTACTGTAGGAATTAAATTCATTTATATTTCCTCCTTATGATTAACTGTTATTTAGTATTCTACATGAAAAGTCAAAAATGGTCAAAATTTAAACTCATATAACACGAAGAAAATTTGACCTTATTTTATTATATTTTGTACACTATAAACATACATTCAGATTGTACTTTTAAATTGATAAATAGTACAGAATTTTGTCTTTGTTACTTTATATCTCCTCGTAGTGTAACGGATAGCACGTAAGATTCCGGTTCTTAAAATAGAGGTTCGACTCCTCTCGAGGGGGCTAATAGTTTTAAATTTCATATATTTTTTACATTATGGGAGTGGACGGAATGCTTTTGAAATTCGTCGTCCGCTCCCAGCTTGCTTTGCTTGTAGAATTTCTTTATGAAATTCTCTTTGTTGGGGCCCCACCCCAACTTGCTTTGCTTGTAGAATTTCTTTATGAAATTCTCTTTGTTGGGGCCCCACCCGCAAGGATGACTATAACTGAGAAAAGCTTGATTTAAGCGCCTTCTCATTTTAGTCCGCTACTGCGAATTCGCAAAATAGTATCACTATATTATTGCTGTCACAGGCTCTTTTTAGTTTGCCAGTTATTAAACTATTATAGAATACTAAATTCCATAAACGTGTTAAGAACCTAATCCTTTACAAAAAAACTCGCCACTATGTGACGAGTTCGTACTTATAATTCAATTTTTTCGCCACTTCGAATTTTATCTGCAAGTTCATTTAGCTTTCTTAAGCGGTGATTTACTCCAGATTTCGATATAGCACCAGTTGAAACCATTTCTCCTAGTTCTTTTAAGGAGATTTCTTGATGCTCGACACGAAGTTTTGCAATTTCTCTTAAGCGATCTGGTAAATTATCTAGTCCAATTTCTTGATCAATTAATTGAATGCTTTCCACTTGTTTCATAGCAGCACTTACCGTCTTATTAAGATTTGCAGTTTCACAATTCACTAAACGATTCACTGAATTTCTCATATCCCTAACAATTCGCACATCTTCAAACTTCAATAATGCTTGATATCCACCTATTAAACTAAGAAAATCAGATATTTTTTCGGCTTCTTTTAAATAAGCGATGCTACCCTTTTTGCGTTCTAAGTGTTTAGCATTTAAGCCATAGCTATTCATTAACTTAGTTAAACCTTCAGAATGATTCTCATATTGAGAGAATATTTCTAAATGATAGGATGATGTTTCAGGATTATTTACAGATCCTCCAGCTAAAAATGCGCCTCTCAAATAACTTCTACGCATTTCATCATCTTTAATCATGCTAGCATCAATATCATGAACGAAAATACCATTTTTTAAAATACCTAGTTCGTCCAGAATTTCTTTCGCACGTACTTTTGTACGACAAATATAAATATTATTTTTCTTTAATTTCATTTTTTTACGCACAAGAATTTCAACTTCTACATTAAAAATGCGTTTAATTAATGAATAAATTCTTCTAGCAGTCGTAGCATTTTCTGTTTGAACATTAATTACGAATTGTTGATTAGATAGGCTAAGTGCACCGTTCATACGAATTAATGCGCTAAGCTCTGCTTTAGCATTGCTTTCATCAACTTCAATGCGTGTTAATTCATTTTTCATATCTGACGCAAAACTCATCACATTTCCCCCTCTAATCAAATTTATATATACATGTAATTAACATCCTATATTGTTACACGTTATTCTACGCATACATGAATACACATATGCTCTTTATCATACCATAGTTATACAGCCGATTAGAAGTGTTATTTTTTCGGTCTAAATTGAATCGTACTTGTCAATTCAAGGGCTAAATCATAGATTAATTTCGCTAACACTTTCGTATTATGACGCACTAAATGGTCATCTAAGATTTCAACTAAATTCGATGACGTAATGATCTTAATGTTATGATCCGTTATTTTATGTTCATCCATAACAACTGGTTTGGCATTACGCTCTTTATAACGTTTTAAAACATTATCATCGTATTTATCATTACTACAAATGACATAATCGATAAAGTCACTGCCAGCATGATTATGTATCGCTTGAATATGATCCATAACATCGTAATCCGACGTTTCTCCAGGTTGAGTCATAACATTAGATATATATAATTTAGGCGCATTTGAGCGTAAGATAGCATCCGACATACCTTTAACACATAAGTTTGAAATTACACTAGTATATAACGAACCAGGTCCGAGTACGATTAAATCTGCATCTTCTAGTGCGTCAATCGCTTCTTCCATAGGCTCGACGTTTTCAGGCTCTAAAAAGACACGCTCAATACGTTTGTTTTTCTTTGGTATTTGAGATTCACCACGTACAATTTCTCCATCTTCTAACACTGCATTTAACATCACATTCGTGTTCGTAGATGGAATCACTTTGCCTTTAATATTTAATATTTTACTTAATTCTTTTACCGCATGACCAAAGTCATTCTTAATATTGGTTAAAGCTGCTAATAATAAATTGCCAAGTGAATGTCCTTCAATTTGATTCTCTTTAAAACGATATTGAAATAACTCTTCTATGACTGGTTCTGCATCACTTAATGCTGCAATAACATTTCTAATATCGCCTGGTGCCGGTATATCCATTTCACTACGGATTTTACCTGTACTACCACCGTCATCCGCTACAGTAACGATGGCTGTAATATCAATGGGGTACTCTCTTAATCCCCTTGCTAATACTGATAGACCTGTTCCACCGCCTATAAGTACAATCTTTAATTGTTTCATTTTTTCACGCCACTTTCGATATGTGCATCTCTATGATGAACATAAACATTATAATCAAATATGTCTGTTAATTCTTCACTAATACGTTTAGCTAATGCAACAGATCGGTGTTGACCTCCTGTACAACCGATTGCAATCACTAATTGAGATTTACCCTCTTTTTTGTAACCTGGTATCATAAATTTCAATAAATCCATTAATTTTTCGAAAAATATTTCAGTTTCTTTCCATTTCATAACATAATGATAAACGGGTTCGTCTTCTCCCGTCATCGGTCTTAAGTCTTCAACATAATAAGGATTTGGAAGGAAACGAACATCGAACACTAAATCTGCATCTTTTTGTATGCCATGTTTAAAACCGAAACTTGAAACATTAATACTAAATGATTTAAAATTGTCATCTTGGAATTTTTCTTTAACCCTTGTTTTAAGCTCTTTCGTCTTCAATTGTGTTGTATCTACGATGTAATTAGCAATTGAGCGAATATTACTAAGCAATTGCTTTTCTTCTAAAATTGAATCTATTAATGACATTTGACCATTTTCATTCAAAGGATGTGCACGTCTAGATTCTTTATATCTCGAGATTAACTTCTCCGTTTCCGCTTCTAAAAACATGACATCTACAATAACATCATTTCTACTTTTAATTGCATCAATTTCTTCCACTAACGACTTGAATAATTCTTTTCCTCTTAAATCAATCGCGATTGCTACTTTTTGCAAAGAAGGATTTCCTTGTTCCATTAGTTCAACAAATTTGGGAAGTAATATCGGAGGCAAGTTATCAACACAGAAGTAACCAATATCTTCTAAACATTGGATAACTACGGATTTACCAGCACCTGATAGACCTGTTACTACTAATAGTTCACTTTTACTCATTTCATTTTCATTATGGTTCGTCATTTTGACACCGCCTAGTTTATCTTTTTAACGTAAATATACGTTCACGACTATAGTTAATTTACCTTCATAATATCATATGAACGACTTGTCGTAACGATTAATGCGATATAAGTAGTTGGTAGTTTGCGCACCCATTAAAAAAGGCTAGAACCCATGTTTAAATCACAATCAAATGTGATGACACGTTCTAGCCTTACTTAATTATGCTTCTTCTTTATCTTTTAATTCTTCAATGTAATCAATAGCGCTCTGAGCTGCTATACTACCATCACCAGTTGCTGTTACAATTTGTCGTAAGCCTTTATCTCTAACATCTCCAGCAGCAAAAATACCTGGTACTGTAGTACTCATATTGTCTTCCGTTACAATATAGCCGATGTCGTTTGTAATTCCTAAATTAACAAATGGTGCTGTTAATGGTTTCATACCAATATAAATGAATACACCATCTGCATCTAACGTTTGTTCTGAGGCATCTTTAGTTGAAACAAGTGTTACAGAGCCTACTTTACCATCTTTTTCGTTAATAGATTTTAATGTGTGGCTCCAGATAAAATCAATTTTGTCGTTTTTGAATGCACGATCTTGTAAGATTTTCTGCGCTCTTAATTCATCTCTTCTGTGTACAATGGTAACTTTGTCCGCGAATTTAGTAAGGAATGCTCCTTCTTCAACTGCAGAATCACCGCCACCTATTACAAATAAGTTTTTATTTTTAAAGAAGGCGCCATCACACACTGCACAATAACTTACACCACGTCCACCTAGTTCTTGTTCTCCAGGGACACCAATTTTTTTGTATTCGGCACCTGTTGAAATAATCACAGCACGTGCTGTTATTTCTTTATTACCTAGGTTAATTTCTTTATAGTCACCTTTATCTTCAATAGATTTAATATCTCCATATTGATATTCGGCACCAAATTTTTTAGCGTGTTCAAACATTTTAGTAGATAAATCCGGACCTGTAATCATTTCAAATCCTGGGAAGTTCTCTACTTCTTCTGTGTTAGCCATTTGGCCTCCAGGCATGCCTCGTTCAATCATTACTGTGCTTAAATTTGCACGTGATGCATAAACTGCTGCAGTCATACCAGCAGGCCCTGCGCCGATAATTGCAACATCATAATTTACTTCTGTCATTTCTATGCCTCCTACGTTTTTAATATCATGCGCATTATATATTATTATTTGAAATCTTTAAATTTATATGCTCAATAATTGATTAATTGCACTATCTAACTTGTAACGCGATACATTAAACAATGTCATGATTTTCTTTTTAGTTACATGACTATGATAATAACGATGATATAAATATGCATGTGCAGCTACATATCTATCAACTTCGCTTAAATCAACTTCATTCGCAATTAAACCTTCGCCTTTATCAATCCAACTTATAAATAATTCCGTATCCTTGTGTATTTCATCCATTTCATACAAACGCACTAAACCTTTATGAATGAAATCTAATTTGTTTAAATGTAAACCCTGAACTAAATACGTAAGGTAAAGTTTCTCATAGTCATTCATTTTTTCTAAAATAGACCAAATCTCTTGTGTCATTAATATTTCTTTACCATTTAATTGATTTAATAAAAAGACACCATAAAGTCTATAATGACTATCATCATCTAATAACAATGGTAATATCTTTTGATCAAATGCTTGTTTACTCTCTTCTAGTACCCAAGGTGCATAACCAACATCTACTTTAGATATTTGAAGTAATTTATCCCAAAAGAATTGACTCTGTTCTTTATTTCCAAGGTAATAATAATTAAAACTCAATGCGTTAAACATTTGAATTGAAGCGAATTTCCCCTTCTTATATAGAGGTAATAATATTTGTTGAGACGCTTCATATTGTTTTAAATAACTTAGTACGATACCTAATTTAAAACTTTCATCATCGTTCATAGGCATAACTTTACTTAATATTTTAAGATATTTATGATATTTGTCTTTTTCATTGGTATTGTAAAGTAGCAATGTATAGTGACATAACGCGTGTACATCTGAATTATCTTCAGATAGCAATGCTTCAAACATGTCTTTAGCAATATCATATTCACTTAAATATAAGTAGCACATGGCTAGTAAGTTGCGAATTACTCTATGCGCTTGAATAGCATCATCTTGATTCAATATATACGTACGTGCATCTTGCAATCGTCCTTGAGAAAACAAATATTGGAATAATAGTTGTGTAGCGAAAAGCTGTGCTTCGAGTTGAATTTTTTCTTCACTCATATATGACACTTCGAAGGTCTTTTCTAATTCTTCTCTGAAATCTTTATCATCTGTTAAAATCACATAATTAATACCAAACAAGAAGGCCTTGTTTGGCTCATTAAGGTCGATGTTTAGTTGACTAAGCTCATAATAGCTATCTGCTACATTTTGCCCTTCAATAATACTGTCATAAAACAAATGCTCTGCTCGTCTACCTAAATGAAGTTTATTTAAGCAATGGGCATACTTTAACTTTATATCAAAATCTTGTGGTGACAAATCAAGCACTTTTTTATAGTAGTCTGCTGCTTTATTAAAATCTTGTGTTTTATATTTTTGATCCGCCATTTTACGATAAAATGGTTCATCAAATTTCATTGAAATAATTTTATCATTGTTTTGCGCCATTCTTTGTCACCTCTCTTTATTTATAATGAATGTGCATAGGATTGCCATATGCAACGGCATCATCTGGTATATCTTTCGACACAATTGTGCCGGCTTTCACAACCACATGATTACCTATATTTACACCTGGTAATATTGTCGAATTCGCACCAATTAAAGTTTGATCACCTATTCTAACTGGACCATAGCGATATTCATCTACTAATACCTCATGCGTTAATATTGTTGTATTATAACCAATTACTGTATTATTGCCAATGGTTATGAGTTGGGGATAAAACAAGTCTGGCATGACCTTATAGGCTATAGCTGTATGATGGCCAATGGACATGTTCAATAAATGAATGTATATCCATCTTTTCCAACTTAAATTCGGTATAAAGCGACAAATTTCAATAATCATAGTATTCCCAAGAACTCTCGGGAAACGTACAAAACGATAAATTCGCCATAATGGATTAATCTTATGATGACCATCTTTCGTTAATCGTCTCATTATTTTGCTTTACCCTTAGGACTAGGCCATGATAATGGGCCTGCCTCTTTATATAATGGTGGTTGATGTTTAATACGACGATAAATCATTAGTGCTAAACCAATCACAATCAAAATGACTGAAACAAGTTGGGCTACTCTAATGTTACTTGTTAACATCAAACTATCAGTTCTTAGACCCTCTACGAAGAAACGTCCAATGGAATACCAAATTAAATATAATGTGAATGTTTCACCCACACGTAAATGCTTTCTAAATGTAATTAAGATGATAAAGCCTAATACATCCCATATTGATTCATATAAAAATGTGGGATGGTAGTACACGCCTTCTATATACATATTACGGATAATGAACTCTGGAATATGTAAGTTTTCAAGAAATGTTCTTTGAACTGGGCCACCATGAGCTTCATGATTCATAAAGTTTCCCCAACGCCCAATACCTTGTGCTAGTATAATACTTGGTGCTACAATGTCACCTATTTGAAACGGATTAAGATTTTTTACTTTGCATACAATTATACCGGTAATAAATCCGCCTAGAAGACCACCATGTATTGCTATACCACCATGCCATATCATTGGAATTTCAATAGGGTTTTGCATGTAATATGGCCATTGAAAAATCACAAAATAAATTCGAGCAGTGATGAATCCAAAAATGGCACTATAAAAGATGACATCAACAAGCGTATCTTTATGTAGCCCAACATATTTCAAACTTTCTTGAGCTATAAAATATCCAATGAGAATACCTACAGCAATAATGATACCGTACCATTTTATTGAAAGTGGTCCTAAATTAAATGCAGTAGGGTCAATATAATTCAAATTTAAAAGCATGATCTAGCTCTCCTTGCTTTGATGACCTTTTTTTAGGATTTCTTCATTTAATCGTTGGTTAAACTCTTCTGCAGTATTAATGCCCATTATATTCAGGCGATAGTTCATTGCTGCAACTTCTATAATAACTGCCACGTTTCGTCCTGGACGTACAGGAATTGTTTTTTTAGTGATTTCTGTATCAAGAATTTGTAATGTTTCTTCATTTAATCCAACTCGGTCATACAATTTATCTTTATCCCAATTTTCAAGGTTGATGTTCAAACGAATTTGTTTCTGTGTAAGGATAGAGCCTGCACCAAACAATGTCATAACATTGATGATACCAAGGCCTCTAATTTCGAGTAAGTGTTCAATCAATTTGGGTGGTGTGCCTATTAATTCATCTTTTGTTATTTCACGAATTTCGACATTATCGTCTGCTACAAGTCGGTGTCCTCGTTTCACTAATTCAAGTGCAGTCTCACTTTTACCTATACCAGAATCTCCAGTGATTAATACACCAACACCGTAAACATCGACCAATACACCATGTAATGATGTCGTCTTAGCTAATTCGTGTTCTAAGAACGTTGTTAATCGACTCATCAAACTTGTCGTTGCATCTTTGGATACGATCAGTGGTGTATCCATTTCTTGAGCTGCTTCTATCAATTCTTGTGGTGGTTCTAATCCTCTAGTCACTATGATTGCAGGTGTTTCGGGACGACATAATTTTCTCATTCGTCCGTGACGTTCCTCATCAGGTAATAAATTATAAAACGATAATTCCGTTGTTCCTAATAGTTGGATACGATCTGCAGCATAATGTGAAAAATAGCCAGCCATTTCTAAACCTGGTCTTGATATATCTGTATTTTTAATCGGTTTATGTAATCCTTTTTCACCTGTAAATAATTCTAATTTAAGTAATTTGACTAATTTCTCTGTCGTTAACATGAGTTCACCTCAAAATTTTCACTTGAATTCATTCATCTATTATCATATCAAAAATAAAGACAAGATTAATATAAAAAAGAAGAATTCCTAAGATATTTGTTTCATATACACCTTAGATTGCTTTTAAATGGTTAAGGAAGCAACATATAGTGTGTATTGGATTACTTAACCTCACTTATTAAATTTATTATTACAATTCCCTTTGTTGGGTTTGATGTTCCGTTATTAAAAAAACTGAGAAAAGCTCGATATGAGCGTCTTCTCAGTTAAGTCAATTAATGCGAGATATCTATGATGCCTTAAATTACTATTAATTTCCATAATCTATATTTCAATTTATTCTACTTTATCGCGTTCGAGTACTGTTTTTAAATATTTACCTGTGTATGACGATGGTACATTAGCGATGTCTTCAGGCGTACCTGTGGCAACAAGTGTACCCCCACCATCGCCACCTTCAGGTCCTAAATCGATAATGTGATCTGCTGTTTTGATGACATCTAAATTATGTTCAATGATGACAACTGTATCGCCATTTTCAACTAGTCGATTCAATACTTTTAGCAATCGGCTAATATCATCAACATGTAGACCCGTCGTCGGCTCATCTAGAATGTAGATAGAACGTCCAGTTGAACGTTTGTGCAATTCTGATGCTAATTTAACACGTTGTGCTTCCCCACCTGATAAAGTTGTAGCTTGTTGGCCGAGCGTGATATAACCTAAGCCAACGTCCACAAGTGTTTGTAATTTACGATGTATTTTGGGGATATTTTCAAAGAAATATGCAGCTTCTTCCACCGTCATTTCAAGTACTTCGGCAATATTTTTACCTTTATACATTACTTCTAATGTTTCACGGTTGTAACGTTTACCATCGCATACTTCACAAGGGACATACACATCAGGTAAAAAGTGCATCTCAATTTTGATAATACCATCGCCTTTACAAGCTTCACAACGTCCACCTTTAACATTAAAACTGAAGCGTCCTTTTTGATAACCACGAATTTTAGCTTCGTTGGTTTGAGCGAATACATCGCGAATATCATCAAATACGCCAGTATAAGTAGCTGGGTTAGAACGTGGTGTTCTACCAATTGGTGATTGATCAATATCTATAATTTTATCTAACTGGTCAATGCCTTCAATGCTATCATATGCACCTGGCTTAACTTTAGATTTATTTATTTTTTGAGCTAAAGATTTATATAATACTTCGTTAACTAATGAACTTTTACCGGAACCTGATACACCAGTCACAACGGTCATTACAGATAATGGAATATCAACATCCACACCTTTTAAATTGTTACTTCTTGCACCTTTAATACTGATTTTGCGATCTGTCACTTCTCGACGATGTTCAGGGACATCAATACGTTTCTTACCGCTTAAATATTGACCTGTTAAAGATTTTTTGTCTTTCATCACTTTGCTTGGTGTACCACTTGAAACAATTTCTCCACCGTGATTACCCGCACCAGGACCGACATCTACAAGGTAGTCCGCAGCACGCATCGTGTCATCATCGTGTTCAACAACTATAAGTGTGTTACCTAAATCACGCATTTCTTTCAGTGTACTTATTAATCGGTCATTATCACGTTGATGTAGACCAATAGACGGCTCATCAAGCACATATAGCACACCTGTTAAGCGTGAACCTATTTGTGTAGCTAATCGAATTCGTTGTGCTTCACCACCAGAAAGTGTACCTGATGCACGATTAAGTGTTAAATACTCTAATCCAACATTATTTAAAAATGATAATCTTGAAATAATTTCTTTTAATATTTGATTTGCAATTGCACTATCTTGATCGGATAGTTCAATATTTTCGTAGTAATTTAATGCATTTTTAATAGAATATTCCACTACTTCACCAATGTTATATCCACCAACGTAAACAGATAGTGCTTCTTTGCTTAGGCGTTTACCATGACATGTTTCACATGGCAATTCTGTCATATATTTACTCATCATTTCACGTGTATATTCTGATGGTGATTCATGATAGCGACGGTCAATGTTGGCAACAACACCTTCGAACTTCATTCTTCGATGACGTGTACCTCCATTTCGACTGTGGAAAGAAAAATCAATTTCTTTATCTCCTGAACCATGCATTAATATATTTTTCTGTCTGTCAGTTAATTTTTTATAAGGTTTATCCATATTTATTTTATAAACGTCGCATACGCGTTTTAATAATGTTGGATAAAAATCAGAACTTGTTGGTTCCCAAGGTTCAATAGCACCTTCATTCAAAGTTTTGTTAGGATCTGGTACCACTAAATCAAGATCGACAGTCAGTTTTTGGCCTAGACCGTCACAAGTTGGACATGCGCCAAACGGACTATTAAAACTAAACATTCTAGGTTCTAATTCACCGATAGAGAATCCGCAAATCGGACAAGCGTGATTTTCTGAGAATTTAAGATCTTCGCCATCGATTACATCGACAGTAATATTACCTTCCGCTAATTCTAAACCTGTTTCTATTGAATCCGCTAAACGTGTTTCAATGCCTGATTTTACGACTAATCTATCTACAACTACCTCGATAGTATGATTTTTATTTTTATCTAATTCTGGCACTTCATTAACATCAACAATTTCGCCATCGACTCTCAGACGGACATAGCCCTTTTTACCAATATCTGCGATAAGTTTCTCATGGCTGCCCTTTCTATGAGATACAATGGGTGCTAAAATTTGAATTTTAGTACGCTCCTCAAGCTCAAGTATACGGTCAACCATTTGTTGAACGGTTTGTGATTCAATTTCAATATTATGATTTGGACAATATGGCTTGCCTATTCGTGCGTAAAGTAAACGTATATAATCATAAATTTCAGTTACAGTCGCTACAGTAGAGCGAGGGTTTTTACTTGTTGTTTTTTGATCAATTGAAATTGCTGGAGATAATCCTTCGATGGTATCCACATCTGGTTTATCCATTTGACCCAAAAATTGGCGCGCATATGCACTTAATGATTCGACGTATCGTCTTTGACCTTCAGCATAAATTGTGTCAAAGGCTAAAGATGATTTACCTGATCCTGATAGGCCTGTCATAACAATAAGTTTATTTTTAGGAAGTTCTATATCTACATTTTTTAAATTATGTGCGCGTGCGCCTTTTACTACAATACTTGGTCCCTTCATTTAACTGTCACCCTTCTGCTTTTAATTCAAATAACATATCTCTTAATTCCGTTGCTCTTTCGAAGTCTAAATCTTTAGCTGCTTTTTTCATTTCTTTTTCTATATTCTCAATCGTTTTTTGTCTTTCTTTTTTAGTCATTTTCTTAGGTAGTTCAGTTTGTTGTTTGTCATTTGTTTCATCATTATCTACGGTAGCACTAATAACATCATGAATCTTTTTGTTAATTGTTTTTGGCGTGATACCATATTTTTCATTATGTGCCATTTGTATATCACGACGTCTTTGTGTTTCATCAAGTGCATATTGCATTGAGTCGGTGATTTTATCAGCATACATGATAACTTCACCTTTCTCATTACGCGCCGCACGACCAATGGTTTGAATTAATGAACGGTTTGAACGTAGGAAACCTTCTTTATCCGCATCTAAAATGACTACTAATGAAACTTCAGGTATATCGATACCTTCCCTTAGTAAGTTGATACCTACAACAACATCATATGTTCCCATTCTTAAGTCACGAATGATTTCAATACGCTCTAACGTTTTAATTTCTGAGTGCAGGTAATTCACTTTAATTCCCGCTTCTTTCATATAAGTGGTTAAGTCCTCACTCATTTTCTTAGTTAATGTAGTAACTAGGACACGTTCGTCCCTATCAATGCGTTCTTGAATTTCACTAAGTAAATCATCAATTTGATTCTTAGTTGGTCTCACATCAATCTTAGGATCTAAAAGACCCGTTGGACGGATAATTTGTTCAACCATCTCATCAGTATGTTCAATTTCATATGGTCCTGGTGTCGCTGAGACATATACTAATTGATTTGTTTTTTGTTCAAATTCTTCAAATTTTAATGGTCGGTTATCCATCGCACTTGGCAAACGGAAACCATGATCAACGAGCACTTGTTTACGTGCGCGGTCACCATTGAACATGCCTCTAATTTGAGGTAATGTCACGTGAGACTCGTCTATCATGACTAACCAATCATCACCAAAGTAATCTAGCAATGTATAAGGCGTTGAACCTAAAGGTCTTAATGTTAAGTGAACAGAATAATTCTCTATACCCGAACAGAAGCCCATTTCTCTCATCATTTCTAAGTCATAATTTGTGCGTTGCTCTAAACGTTGTGCTTCTAATAACTTGTTCTCATCTTTTAATTCTTTTAATCGTTCTTCTAATTCTTTCTCGATACGCTCTATTGCGATTTTCATTTTTTCTTCACGTGTTACGAAGTGAGAAGCAGGGAAAATAGCGAAATGTTCGCGTTCACGAATGACTTCCCCTGTTAAATAATTGACTTCTCGAATACGATCAATCTCATCGCCAAAGAATTCAACGCGAATACACATCTCTTCGCGTGAAGCTGGGAAAATTTCGACAACATCTCCACGTACTCTAAATGTACCACGTTGGAAATCAATATCATTTCTAGAATATTGTACATCCACAAGTTTACGAAGAAGTTCACTTCGGTCCATCTCCATACCAACTCGAACACTTACTACTAAATCTTTATATTCTTCTGGGTTACCTAAACCATAAATACAACTTACACTGGCAATGATAATGACATCATCACGTTCAAATAATGCACTCGTTGCAGAATGTCGTAGTTGGTCAATTTCATCATTAATTGAGGCATCTTTCTCAATAAATGTATCGGTTGAAGGTACATAAGCTTCTGGTTGATAATAATCATAATAACTAACAAAATATTCCACTCTATTCTCTGGGAAGAACTCTTTAAACTCACTATAAAGTTGTCCTGCTAGCGTTTTATTATGTGCAATGATGAGCGTTGGTTTCCCAACTTCTTTAATTACATTACTCATCGTGAATGTTTTACCTGTACCAGTCGCACCTAATAGCGTTTGATGACGCTTACCTTCTTTAACACCTTCCACTATTTTCTCGATTGCTTGTGGCTGGTCCCCTTGCGGATCAAACTCAGAATTCAATTTAAACGGGTAATGTTCCACCATTTTGACAAGCGCCTCCTTGAATTAAACATTCATTTCTATTACTTTTTTAAAGGTTTATTTACTTATATTTATGTACTAAACCGAAGATTTGATTTTTATAAATTGCATAGTACATTACAATCATAATGTGATGAGATTAACAGTGACACGCACACGTCGTACTTATAGATTGATATACTTATTAATTACCTATTATTGAAATAATATGCTCACTTAAAGTTATTTTATCAAATATACAAAGAAAAATACAAACGTTTGTTCGCTTACGTTTGTATTTTAAAAAAATGTATCGCTATTTTGTATTCCACTCATGAATGTGATTTATTCATATCTCATCTATTGATGCCACGCACTTACACATATTTATTATCTTTACGCTTCAAAGTACAGATTGTGTATTTACACTATAAATCAACTGACTTTTACATTCAAAAGTTCTGTTTCATAATGTTTATTCTTGATGTTTATGAAATTCAAGATTATCTATGATGACATATCCAGCTAATAAAGAAACGACATCGATAAAAATTATCCACTCATTATGAAAGAAACCTTTATAAATAGAAGCTGCTATCAAAATAAGTGTAACAATAACACCAACCCACTTGCTTCGTGTTATGACACTAAACAACACAACTAGTACACATGGAAAAAATGCAGCTAGCGCGTACCAAATCATTCAACTCACCCATTTCTTCTATTTAAAATCGCCATTGTAGTTTCTCGCAATTCTGCACGAGGAATGAAATTCTCTGTCAACATTTCTGGTATTACATTTTCAATAAAGTCTTGAACAGAACTTAAATGATCAAATTGCATAATTGTTTCTAAACTATTTTCATAAATTTCAAAGAATAAGTCTTCAGGATTACGTTTTTGAATTTCGCCGAACGTTTCATATAGTAAATCAATCTTGTCGGCCACAGATAAAATTTGACCTTCTAGTGAATCATCTTTACCCTCTTGAAGTCGTTTTCGATAAATATCTTTGTAAGGTTCAGGTATTTCTTCATTAATAAACGTGTCCACCATATCTTGTTCAACTTGTGAAAATAACATTTTCAATTCTGTTTTAGCATACTTAACTGGTGTTTTGATATCTCCAGTAAACACTTCCGCAAAATCATGATTCAAGGCTTTTTCATATAAACTTTTCCAATCAATGGTATTCCCATGATATTCTTCTACAGTTGCTAAATATTGGGCAATCTTAGTGACTTTGAAAGAGTGCGCAGCAACGTTATGTTCAAAGTATTTAAATTTACCTGGTAAACGAATTAATTTTTCTAAATCTGAAAGTCTTTTAAAGTATTGATGAACACCCATATTACCTTACCTCCATGTTTTATTAAATAAAGATTATACTTACATTTATTATATCAATCAACATTTCTATGAGAAGTGTCAATTCTTTATACATTGTAGAATGTATTGTGATAAGTATTTTAATTAAAAATTAAATTAGTTTCCTATACCTCGTTCATTCATTTAATCGTTCTATTATTTTCTAGGAAATAACACTACTTATAAAAATAAAGAGTTCAATGACTATGCTAAATCACATAGTCATTGAACTCTGACGACTGAATATATTAAAAATAGTGTCTAAACATATTTATTAGTGAATAAAGTTATAACTTGAAGTATTTGTAATTGTTCTATTAGTGACATGGTTATAGTGTCCATTCCAGTTCATTTCTGAAACATATACAGAACCATCTTGATTCACATGTTCCACGACACCTACATGACCATAATAACCTGCAGATGTTTGGAAAATTGCACCTACTTCAGGACGATTATCTACTGTTAATCCAGCATTTTTCGCTGAGTATGCCCAGTTATTTGCGTTACCCCAATAACTTCCAATTGCGCGCCCTAATTGTTGGCGACGATCAAATGCATAGTATGTACAATTTCCGTAACTATAACGGTTACCTTGGTTGGCAGTTGTAATATGTTGATAAGATACTGGTGCATTTACAGATGATTGGTATGTGTCATTCGCTGTAGGCGCAGGTGCACTTGTAGGTACAACATTGTAACTAGACACATTTGTTGTGCTAGCACTTACTGATTGAGCTACTACATCCGCTTGATTATAGCCTGTTGTTTCTGTATACGTTTGTGCATAATCAATCTCTTTATTTTCTAATTTTGCTGCTCCTTTGTCTCTTACCGCTATTAAATCACCTGGATAAATTAATGCCGTTACACCTGGATTAAGGCTATAGAGTTGTTCTAACGATAAATGATGTGATAAAGCAATTTGATATAACGTATCTCCAGCTTTAACTTTAACGATATCTTTATCCGTTAACCCTAAGTTTGTTTCTTGTGCCACTTGGCCATTATAAGCATTTGCTTGGTGTGATGTTGTATGTGTTGAAGTTGTATGTGTCGTTTCTTGCGCATTAGCTAAACCACTTAAGCCTGCTAAAGCCGCAATTGAAGTAAATGTTACTGTAAGCGTCTTATTTATCATGCTGTCATTCCTTTGTAGTTTTATATTATTCTTAATTTATACTCTAGCACACCGCATTTAGTGTGTGTTCAATGTTATCGGCTTGTAATATAAAGGTTAAAAAGGACTTCAAGAACATGTGAAAAGACGTACTCTAGTAATAATTAATATTACATTTTACATTTATTTAGCTACTATTTATGTTTTATAAATAATTAGAGAGTCCGGTACAAAAATAATATAATGAAGCTATTTTGCAAATTCGCAGTAGCTGACTGAACTGAGAATGCGCTTAAATCAAGCTTTTCTCAGTTCTAGTCAGCCTTGAGGGCGGGGCCCCAACACAAAAAATCACGAAAGTGATTTTACAAGCAAAGCAAGTTGGGGGTCGGGGCCCCAACAAAGAGAATTTCATCAAGAAATTCTACAAGTTAAGCAAGCTAAGAGCGGAACAACGATATAAATTTTGGAAAAATTTTATTTTTGTCCCGCTCCCTAATCTATCATTCAATTTTTATTAATTATCGCTATGATTCATTGCTTGTCTTAAGTATGCTTCAATAAATGGTTGAATTTCTCCATCCATAACAGCATCAACTTTACCAGTTTCTTCATTAGTTCGATGGTCTTTCACCATAGAATACGGATGGAATACATACGAACGAATTTGACTTCCCCATCCAATCTCTTTTTGTTCACCACGTATTTCAGCCATTTCACGTTCTTGTTCTTCCAATTTCAATTGGTATAATTTAGCTTTCAACATTTTCATAGCTGCTTCACGGTTTTTTATTTGTGAACGTTCGTTTTGGTTATTGACTACAATGCCTGTGGGATGATGGGTAATTCGGATGGCAGATTCAGTTTTATTGATATGCTGACCCCCAGCACCAGACGCTCTAAATGTATCTACAGTAATATCATCAGGATTGATTTCAATTTCGATTTCGTCATTATTGAATTCTGGAATGACATCACATGATGCAAAAGATGTATGACGGCGTCCTGATGAATCAAAAGGTGAAATTCTAACTAATCTATGAACACCTTTTTCAGCTTTCAAGTAACCGTATGCATTGTGACCTTTAATTAATAGCGTTACGCTTTTCACACCAGCTTCATCACCCGGTAAATAATCTACGGTTTCAACTTTGAACCCTTGTTGTTCACCGTAACGCTGATACATACGCAGTAACATACTAGCCCAGTCTTGAGATTCAGTACCCCCAGCACCTGGGTGTAATTCTAAAATTGCATTATTAGCATCATGTGGCCCATCTAATAATAATTGTAGTTCAAATTGATCAACTTTCTCTTTGAAGTCGTGTACATTCTGTTCTAAATCATCTTTTACATCGTCATCTAACTCTTCTTGCAACAATTCCCAAGTTGCAGTCATATCTTCAACTTCTTCATCTAATTCATGGTAACCATTTACAACTGATTTTAATGCATTATTTTTATCAATAATGTCTTGTGCTTTATTTTGATCATCCCAAAAATCAGGTTCAGTCATCATTTCTTCATATTCTTGTATATTTGTCTCTTTATTTTCTAAGTCAAAGAGACCCCCTAATTTGCGTTAAGTTCTGACGATATTCATCTATATTTCGCTTAATTTCAGATAATTCCATTTTCATCTCTCCTATTCTTTGTCCTTTGCACTTTTTAAATGGATATGTAAAAAGTAGGAGCGTAGATTCAGTTCCACAACTCCCACTTATTATTAAAAATTAAAGTTATTCTTCTTTACCGTGGCAATTTTTATATTTCTTACCACTACCACATGGACATGGGTCGTTACGGCCAACTTTATCACCTTTAACAATTGGCTGTTTCTTAGCTTTTTCTTTGCCATCCTCAGCAGAGACATGTTGTGCTTTTCCAAAGTCAGTTGTTTTTTCTCGTTCTATATCTTCATCAACTTGAATTACTGATTTAAGAATGAATTTAGATGTATCTTCTTCAATATTTTGCATCATCATGTCAAATAGTTCATGACCTTCATTTTGGTAATCACGAAGTGGATTTTGTTGTGCATATGAACGTAAATGGATACCTTGACGTAATTGGTCCATTGTATCAATATGATCCGTCCAATGCGTATCGATTGAACGTAATAATATCATACGCTCAAATTCTGCCATCTGACCACCGATTTTGGCTTTTTGACTTTCATAAACATTTTCGATTTTAGCCCAAACCACTTCGAAGATATCTTCAGGATCTTTGCCATTAATTTCTTCTTCTTTAAGATCGCCTTCTTGTAAAAAGACATCATTAACATAGTTAATAAATGGTGCATAGTCCGGATTGTCATCTTCTTCACTAATATGATAGTTCACACCACGCTGTAATGTTGAACGTAACATAGCATTTACTAATTGTGAGCTATCTTCAGAATCGATAATATTGTTTCTTTCGTTATAAATAATTTCACGTTGTTTACGTAACACTTCGTCATATTCAAGTATACGTTTACGTGCGTCAAAGTTATTGCCTTCAACACGTTTTTGAGCTGATTCAACAGCACGTGATACCATTTTAGATTCAATAGGTGTTGAGTCATCCATACCTAATCGGTTCATCATTTTTTGAAGTCTTTCAGAACCAAAACGAACCATCAATTCATCTTGTAGTGACAGATAGAAACGACTATCCCCTCTATCACCTTGACGACCAGAACGACCACGTAATTGGTCATCAATACGTCTAGATTCATGACGTTCAGTACCAATAACAGCTAAACCACCAATTTCTTCTACACCTTCACCTAATTTAATATCGGTACCACGACCAGCCATGTTTGTCGCTATTGTTACAGCACCTTTTTGTCCTGCATTGGCAACAATTTCAGCTTCACGTTCATGGTTTTTGGCGTTTAATACATCATGTCTAATGCCACGTTTTTTTAATAAATTAGAGATATATTCACTTGTTTCAACTGCAACAGTACCTAAAAGAACGGGTTGACCCTGTTTATGTTTTTCAACAACATCTTCAACAACTGCATCAAATTTACCTTTTTGGCTAATGTAAATTAAATCTGATTTATCGTCACGTTGAACAGGTTTATTCGTAGGGATTTGAGTAACCGTCATATTGTAAATATTACGGAATTCTTCTTCCTCTGTTTTCGCAGTACCAGTCATACCCGCTAACTTATTGTACATACGGAAATAGTTTTGGAAAGTAATGGATGCCATTGTTTTAGATTCATTTTGAATTTTAACGCCTTCTTTGGCCTCAATAGCTTGGTGAAGACCTTCTGAGAATCGACGACCAGGCATCGTACGTCCTGTAAATTGGTCAACAATAAGTACTTCTCCATCGACAACCATGTAATCTACGTCACGTTGTAGTGTTACGTGTGCCTTTAAAGCTGTATTAATGTGACTAATAACTTCCACATTTTGCACGTCATATAAATTTTCTATTTTGAACATGCGCTCTGCTTTGTCTGCACCTTGTTCAGTTAAATGAACTGCTTTTGTTTTTTCATCGTATTTATAATCATCTTCTGCTTTAAGCATTTTAGCGAACACATTAGCTTGCGTGTAAAGTGATGTTGATTTTTCCGCTTCACCAGAAATAATTAAAGGTGTTCTAGCTTCATCGATTAAGATCGAGTCAACCTCATCAATAATCGCAAAATGTAAAGGTCTCATTACGCGCTCTTCGGCATAATTCACCATATTATCTCTTAGATAGTCAAATCCTAGCTCGTTATTCGTACTATACGTAATATCTTGTGCGTAGGCCTCACGCTTTTCAACGGTTGACTTACTATTTAAGTTCAATCCAACTGTTAAACCTAAAAATTCATATAGCTCTGCCATTTCCTCACTTTGAACACTAGATAAGTATTCATTAACTGTGATAACGTGTACACCTCGACCTGCGAGTGCGTTTAAATAGGTAGGCATCGTAGCCGTTAATGTTTTACCTTCACCTGTTCTCATTTCGGCAATATCGCCTTTATGAATTGCGATACCACCCATTACTTGTACTTTATAAGGCGTCATATTGAAGACACGTTTTGCCCCTTCTCTTACTAAGGCATAGGCTTGTGGTAAAATTTTATCTAAATAGTCATTTTGTTTTTTTACATCTTCAATTTCTTGTAGTTCTTGTTGAAATTGTTTTGTTTTATTTTTAATTTCTTCATCAGTTAAGATAGCCATATCTTCCTCTAGTGAAAGTACTTCATCGGCTATTTTACTTAGACGTTTAGTTTCTTTTTTATTGCCGTCAACAATTTTTGATAAAAATCCCATTACGTCCGCTCCTTTAGCTTAAAAACTGTTTGGCTTACAACAATTTATCATATCATTTATACTTTTAAATTTATACTTAAATACTCATATAAGCACAATGCTTAATTGCGTACAACTTAAATAGCTTACTTTCTATTCCCTCTATTTTGAATCGCTAAGCCTAATTTTTCAAATATCCAATTACTTCATTACATTAGCACAGCATGATAATAGCGTCCACGAATTACTATAATATAAGTTACAAAAAGAGTGGAACAGAATCCTTATCGAATTCACTGTCCCACCCTTATCACAATGGCTAAAGCTAAATAGCTCATTTTATGGTCACATTCTTAACCAACCAATGACTACAAACTTACATTGTAAATTTTATAATGTTATTGAATTTATAGTAACTTAAAATTGATCAACTGAGTAAAAATTAATTATTCAGTTGTTTCAATTAATCCATATTTACCATCTTTACGTTTATAAACAATGCTTGTACCATCTGTATCACGATCAGTGAAGATGTAGAAATCATGACCTAATAATTCCATTTGTAATACAGCTTCTTCAGAATCCATTGGTTTTAAGCTAAATTGTTTAGAACGGATGATTTCAATATCGCTATCATTTGTAGCTTCTGCATTAGCCTCACCATTCGTTTCTGTTGGTGCCTCTTGAACTTCTGCTACAAACGTTTCTGGTTCTCCATGCGTTTTATGCTTACGATTAACACGTGTTTTATATTTACGAACTTGACGCTCTAATTTGCTAGTCACTAAATCAATGCCTGCATATAAATCATCGTGTCTTTCTTCAGCTCTTAATGTAACATTCTTCAATGGAATTGTTACTTCAATTTTAGTTGTTGAATTTTGATACGTTTTCACTTTAACATGTGCGACTGCATTTGGCACATCATTAAAATAACGTTCAAGTTTACCAATTTTGTCCTCAATATAGTTGCGGATGGCATCTGTAATAGTGAGGTTATCTCCATGAATTTCAAATCTAATCATAGCTATCTCTCCTTTAACCTCTTATGTTGGTAATTCTTACTATTATAATACCACGTTTAGCCTATCTTGAAAACGTAAACACTTTGAATTTTCTGACATTTTTGTCATATAATTTACACCCTGCGTGATGAATTGTTAATCCTGTTGTATAAATATCATCAACGAGTAAAATTTCTTTACCCGTTAAATCAATGTCCTCTTTTATAAAGAAAGGATTCATAGCTTTTGCTCGTTCTACCTTACCTAGTTTTGATTGTTTAGGACGCAATTCAGTCCCTAATATATCTGCATAGTTGACGCCCATCTTTTCTAGCACTGTTGCAACTGGATTAAAAGTCCTTAGTTTATCACGTGCTAATGGTGATGGTATAGGAACAATTAGATCATACGTTGTCTGTGGTAATTGAAGTTGTGACGCTAAAACCTCAGCTAAATAATAATCTCTCATAAGCTTGTATTGGTGTATGATTTCTTTCATTATGCCAGTATATTGATAATCGCAATAAAGTTGATCCATTAATGTAAAATTCTTAGCTAAAAATTGACAATCCAAACATTTGCCTTCTTTATTGTTATTGTCATTTAAACACTTAGGACAACGTTGCTCATCTTTAATTAATCGTACGCTCTCCCACATTTGTAGACATGGCTGACATAAGCGTTGAGGTACACGATAGAAGTTGAATACACTTAGTGGTTCATCTAGATGTACACCACACTGTATACACTTAGGCATTGACCCACCCACGTTGGATACCTAGTCGATTCATTTTTTTAATTTCTCTTTTTGCTTGTATCATAGCGATGCTCACACCTTCATGCATAAACACTACGTTTCCAGTGGGTGCTTCCTGTTTACGCCCCACACGTCCAGCAATTTGTATGAGGGCAGCCTTTTCAAAAGTGTGTGCATTGATAACAATGACATCTAATGTCGCCATAGTGAATCCTCTTTCTAAAATTGTTGTTGTAAAAACAATGGTATGTTCACCGTTTCGAAGTGCCTGAACTTTATGAAATCGTAACGCATCTTTACTTGAAACACATATTAAATCCGGAAAATAATAGCGATAGCGTTTATACGTTTCTGTCATTAATTCAATATTATTAAAGAATACTAATGTATAGCGGTTTGCATTGATTTGATTGATTAACATGTTCTTTAATTTAAACTGTATATGTTTAACGTTCAATTTGAAATATGAGAACCTAGGCACGGGTAGTGGGTGTTTATGAAAACGTGCTGGTAAAGTGATGATTTGCGCAGTTGATAAATGCTTGATTAAGGATTTGGGAGGGGTTGCCGTCATAAAAATGTGGCTATGCTTTTGTTTGGATGACAGTTGGATTGCATTCATTAAACGCGGATCCATAGATAAGGGAAATGCGTCAACTTCATCGATAAAGATAACATCGAAATGGGATTTGAATCTAAACAATTGATGAACTGTTGCAATAATGAAATGACCATTATAGTGCTGTTGACTACTTTGATGTAAGACGTCAATTTTTTCCGAAATAAACGCCGCTTTAATGCGTAAACTAATTTCCACTACAACATCTACTCTTGGAGATACTATAGCAATGTTATAACCACGTTGACGCGCCACACGAATGCCTTCAAACATCATTTCAGTCTTCCCAGCGCCAGTAACAGCATACAATAATAGTGGTTGGTGCTGATTAATTGCTTGCACAATCGCATTTGACGCATATTGTTGTTGTTCTGATAGTTGAAAGGGTAACGCATAATATCCATCAGAAATCGTATGCTCGCTTTGCGTAATTCTAAATTCTGTAATATTGTCCATACGGCCTAACTGTATGCAATATCTACAGTATATAATACGCTTGTCTGAAAAAGATGTTTCATATTCGCACATATCATGGATATTAGTATTACCACATTGAAGACAGCAATACCCATTGTTTGTAGCGATTATACCAGGCGTGACTTTGATGACTGTTTCATCAGTCAACGTAACGTCAGGGCCTACTAATTTTCCATATGATTTGATTGACTATCACTCCTTATTTCATATAAAAAAGCCTAAAAGCATTTAGAATTCGGATATAAGACATAACGCGTTTAATTAAAATAGAACCCCACATGCTTTGTTTGCTGGTTTCCATTTCTGAAATACCTTTCAACAAAGGAATTCTATCTTAAGCTTCTGGCGGTATGCCGTAGTCTAGCTACCACCAATGCACATCAATGCTCATTGTCTTAATCCTTATTTACTCAACACTTTTAGACTTGAATTGTTATTAATTAATTTCGATTTTTCTTGGGAAGTATCCTAAACCTAATCCACCTGACCCTAGATGAGATGCAATAACTGGTCCAAATTCTGAATATTGCACATTAATGTTTGGATACGTTTCTTTTAAATGGTTATAAAAGTCTTTGCCTTCATCAATTTTGTCGCCATTAATTACAAAGACTGTAACTTCTTCTAAGTCTTTATCTTTAATAATGCCGAAGATATTCTCTTCCAATGCATTGAATGCGCGTTTTTTAGTACGAACTTTTTCGAATGGATGAATCTTACCATCTTCTTCAAAGCGAAGCACTGGTTTCATCTTTAATAAAGTACCTACCCAAGCTTGGGCACCTGTTATACGGCCACTTTTTTGTAAATTTTTCAAATCATCTACAAAAAAATATGCACCTGTATTCTCACGAATTTCTTTTAATTCTTCGATTATCACTTCCGGTGTGAAGCCCTTTTTCACAAGTTCAGTTGCATAAATGGTGTAACTTCCTTCAATCATAGCGGCTAACTTACTATCAAAAGTATGAACTTTGACACCTTCAACCATTTCTCCAGCTTGCGTAGCCGATTGATAACTACCACTTATACCACTTGATAAGGCAATCACAATAATGTCTGTGTAACCTTTATCTCTTAGCATTTCGTAGTTTTTAATCCATTCTCCAATAGCTGGTTGGCTTGTCGTTGGGAATGTTTTAGATGAGGCCATTTTATTATAAAAATGTTCGATTGGAACATTATCATTTTCAGTAAACGTTTCTCCATCATCAAATGCGACACTTAATGGTGCGATAGGTATCTCATACTTATCCATAAAGTCTTGTGGTAGATACCCTGTTGAATCTGCCATTACTGCGATTTTCATAGTAGTCCTCCTCAATTATACTCAAAGCTATTATAAATTATTTTTATTGAAAAAGAAATTCATAATCAGATATTTATTCATTTAAAAATTAGCGTGTATAATGAAAGTTAAACATCTGTTCTATTTATTGGAGGTGAACAACTTTGACCGATCCTATGATTACGATCAAACAGGAACATATCATTGAAAATGTCATTAATAAATCTAGATTCATTGCACATATAAAACCTGTCTCATCGGAGGATGAAGCAAAAGCTTTTATAAATGAAGTTAAACAACAACATAAAGAGGCTACGCATAACTGTTCAGCTTATACAGTTGGCGATCAAATGAACATTCAGAAAGCTAATGATGATGGAGAACCAAGTGGGACTGCTGGTGTACCAATGCTAGAAATATTAAAAAAATTAGACATCCATAATGTTTGTGTTGTCGTTACACGATACTTCGGAGGCATTAAACTTGGTGGCGGTGGCCTTATTCGTGCATATAGTGGTGCCGTAAGGGATGTAATTTATGACATTGGACGCGTAGAATTGCGCGATGCCATCCTCACTACCGTGACCATTAATTATGATTTAACTGGAAAGTTTGAATATGAATTAGCCTCTACAACGTATTTTTTAAGAGATACTACGTATACCGATAAAGTCAGTTATCAAATTGATGTCGTACAAACGGAATATGATGATTTTATTGCATTTTTGAATAAGCACACAGCTGGTAATTTTGAATTGCATGAAGCAGACGTTAAAAAGTTACCCTTTGATATACCTACAAATTAATAAAAACCTTGTTTGTGTAACACTACCTAATCATTTAAGTAGCCTCACAAACAAGGTTTTATTTTTTATGATGTTCATCAATGTCATTATTGACATGATGTGATTCATTCTTCTTTGTAATTAAATTGAGTATCGGGCGATAACTATCATCAATCAATCCCGTAAATTCAACAATCAATTCAATTGTAATCACGATTAATATGAACATTAGGAGTACACCTAGAGGTTGTGACAAGTATAAAATAATACTTGATAAACTAAATAATATCGCTATTGAATAGATTAACAATACCGTTTGTCTATGGCTGTATCCCAATGCTAAAAGTTTATGGTGCAAATGAGACTTATCCGCTTGCATGATGTGTTGGCCATTACGCATTCTTCGAATCATTGCAAACAATGTATCGATAAATGGTACCGCTAAAATTACAATTGGGAAAAATAGCGAAATGAATGTAATGTTTTTAAAGCCAAGCAACGATAGAAAACCAATAATGAACCCAATCAATAGCGCACCACTATCACCTAAGAAGATCTTAGCAGGGTGAAAGTTAAAGCATAAAAATCCTAATAATGAACCTATTAACACACTACAAATCATGATAATGAATACATTCGCTTGTAAAATTGCAATAAACGCAATCGTAATAAGACCAATTGCGGAAACGCCTGAAGCTAATCCGTCTAATCCATCAATTAAATTAATGGCATTCGTAATCGCCACAATCCAAATAATTGTAATGGGGATACTCAATATTCCAAAATGAATCGTTGGCCCCATCGGAAAAGATATGAAATCAATCGTAATACCATAAAACGCAACGATTGAAGCGGCGACAATTTGTCCAATTAACTTTAAAATAGGCTTTAAATCATAAATGTCATCAATTAATCCTACTAAATACATTACAATAGCCCCTAAAACTAAGGGCTTAACTTCTCTTTCAATAGGATGTCCAAGCCAAATTCCTATTAAGAAAGAAAGTAGTATAACAGTACCACCCAATACTGAGACTGGCTTTGTATGTACTTTTCTGAAGTTTGGCCTATCTACTAAATCGAATTTAATAGAGACCTTTATAATAATAGGTGTTAATATTAAACTGATTACCAATGTCACAGCAATAAGTAGTAAAGTATACATCAGTTCACCTTCAATAAATCTCTTTTTAATTTGTCATATTTGCTAATTATCTATTCATTCTATTTAAACAACTTTTAATTCATTTTTGTATTGGACTATAGTTGTAAATTACTGACACATCATCATAATGTTCAGTAAACTCCAACTATTTTACCCTATTTCTCTATGTTTATCCTTAATTTTCAATTGAATGTAAATTTTTTGTAAAGATATTATAACTTATATCATATCATTTCATTATTCATTTGAATACGAAAGTATATATATTCTATCTAATTTGTTTGTTATATCTGATACAACTTAATGACAAATGGTAAGTTTTCACTTACAATAACTAATGGTTAAATTAAAGGAGTCGATTCCAATATGATTGAATCTATCATTTACAATATTGCAGTTATGGTAGCGGGAATATATTTATTCCATCGGCTACAATATTCCGAAAATAAAATCATGGTCTTTTCTAAAGGCTATGTCACGGTGTTGATGACTATTGTTGCCCTACTACTTGCAGCATACCCCATTCCATTCCATCAAGAATATTTAGTTCATTTAACGTTTGTCCCATTATTATTTCTAGGTCGTTTTACGAATATGGGTTATACCTTAGTTTCAGCAGTCATTGTTGCCCTAGTTGAAGTATTTGCATTTGGAAACTCACTTCTTTATGGTGTAGTACTTATCGTAATAGGTATCATCGTCAGTATGGTTGGCCCATTCTTGAAACAAAATGATATTGTGGCTTTAGTTGTTTTAAATTTGATTAGTGTAATTATTTTACTTATTTTATCCATCTTCAGCCCGTTATATGACCTTACTGAAATCGCATTTTTAGTTCCTATTTCATTCGTTTTAACCATTGCTTCAGCAATTACATTTGTTGATATGTGGCACTTCTTTTCATTAGTTACACGCTACGAAAATGAAGATAAGTATGACTATCTTACTGGTTTAGGAAATGTGAAAGAATTTGATAGACATTTAAATCATGTATCACAAATCGCCGAAGAGAAAAAAGAAAGTCTTGCCTTATTATTAATTGATATCGATGGTTTTAAAGATGTTAATGATACGTACTCACATCAATCTGGAGATGCTGTGCTCAAACAAATGTCACAGCTATTAAAGAATTATGTTCCTAAACAATTCCAGATTTTCCGTAATGGTGGTGAAGAATTTTCAGTTGTCATCCGTGATTATTCATTGGATCAAAGCGTTAAATTAGCTGAAAATATACGAACTGGTGTTGAAAAGTCTTCATTCCACTTACCTAACAAGGAAGTTATTAAATTATCTGTCTCTATTGGTGTAGGTTACTTAACGCAAGATGATCATAAATCGCAACGCAAAGTCTTTAAAGATGCCGATGATATGGTCCACGTTGCTAAAAATGAAGGTCGTAATCAAGTAATGTTTAATCCAATCATTAAATTATAAAACTAAAAGTAGTCAACATATTAGATAATCAAAGTAGGATTCATATAGGTTATCTCATTATGTTGACTTTTTTATGATATCTATCTTAATGTTGCGCTATTTTTTATGTTAATAGGGATTAGATGTGGTAGGAATACGAAGCGTACTATTGCAAGTTGCGTGTGCAAGTTGTACACTTCAAATTGTCTATGAAATTAAATTTAATTATCCAAAGTACTGGAGGTGCCGTTTATGTCAGATTCAATCACTATTATCGATGAAAATAAGGTGATTGATGTAGTTTTAATAGCTGGGAGAATCCTTCTTGAAGCTGGTGCAGAAACGTATCGTGTAGAAGATACAATGAACCGTATTGCACATAGTTACGGTTTAAATGATACATATAGTTTTGTAACGTCAACAGCCATTATTTTTTCACTTAATGACCGCACGAATACAAGACTAATTAGAATTCGCGAACGTACAACGGATTTAGAGAAAATTGCACTAACAAACAGTTTATCCAGAAAAATTTCTAGAAATGAATTAACCATTGATGAAGCAAAATCTGAATTGATTCATTTACGTCGTGCATCGTTACAATACTCATTTCTATTAAACTTTTTTGCAGCTGCAATTGCCTGTGGATTCTTCTTATTCATGTTTGGTGGTGTAGCTTCAGATTGCTGGATTGCTGTTATAGCTGGTGGGGCCGCTTTTTTAACGTTTAGCTTAGTACAACGATTTATTCAAATTAAATTCTTTTCAGAATTCGTTGCCTCAGCAGTCGTTATCACAATTGCAGCCACCTTTACTAAGCTCGGTATTGCAACGAATCAGAATATCATTACCATTTCTAGTGTAATGCCACTTGTACCCGGAATATTAATCTGTAATGCGATTCGAGATTTAATGGCTGGTGAATTGTTAGCCGGAATGTCTAGAGGCGTTGAAGCTGCATTAACTTCATTTGCCATCGGTGCTGGTGTAGCCATCGTTTTATTAATTATTTAAGAAAGGCTGTGTATAAATGTTATTTTATTTATTCCATTTCACAATTAGTTTCATTTCTACAGTGCTCTTCTCAATTATCTTCAATGCACCGAAGCGACTACTCGCAGCATGTGGATTTGTAGGTGCTGTTGCATGGACCATATATCAATTCACTGTAGATATGGATTTAGGAAAAGTTGGCGCCGCATTTCTTGGAAGTTTAATACTCGGACTATTAAGTCATGTTATGAGTCGTCGTTACAAACGCCCTGTGATTATTTTTATAGTGCCAGGTATCATTCCGCTTGTACCTGGTGGTACCGCATATGAAGCAACACGTTATTTAGTGTCAAATGATTATACACAAGCAGTGAACACTTTTTTAGAGGTAACACTTATTTCTGGTTCTATCGCGTTCGGAATTTTAGTAGCTGAAATCCTTTACTATATTTACACACGCATCAAGCAGTATTATGATAAAATTAAAGGTAAAACATATAGAAAATCATACAATATGAATAATAGAATCTAAGGGGATGTCTTGCTATGAAAGCACAGATTATAGACAGATTATCACGTTACGTCAAAATCGATACACAATCTAACCCAGAATCGTCAACCACACCTTCAACTGACAAACAATGGGATTTATTACATTTATTACAACAAGAACTTGAAGCCTTTGGTCTAGAAACAGACCTTGATGACAATGGCTATTTATTTGCGACGCTAGAAAGTAATATTTCTTCCGACGTTCCTACTGTTGGATTCCTAGCACATGTTGATACGTCACCTGACTTTAATGCTAGCAATGTGAATCCTCAGATTGTAGAAGCCTACGACGGTAGTGCAATCAAACTTGGCGATACGGGTCGTGTATTGAGCCAAGAAACTTTTCCAGAATTAAAAAAACTTAAGGGCCATACACTCATGATTACTGACGGCACATCATTGTTAGGCGCAGATGATAAAGCTGGCGTTGTGGAAATTATGGAAGCAATTAACTATTTAATTGAGCATCCTGAAATTCAACATGGCCGTATTCGCATAGCATTTACACCTGATGAAGAAATTGGGCGTGGTCCACATCACTTTGATGTTGAACGCTTTGATGCAGACTTCGCTTATACAATGGATGGCAGTGAATTCGGTGAGTTACAATTTGAAAGTTTTAACGCTGCAGAGGCAAAAATTACGACACATGGCGTCAATGTACATCCAGGGTCAGCTAAAAACATCATGGTCAATGCAATATCATTAGGCCACCAATTTCATAGTCTTTTACCTGCAAGTGAGGTTCCAGAACGTACAGAAGGTTATGAAGGTTTCTATCATTTAATGAAATTTGAAGGTAATGTTGAAAAAGCGACATTGCAATATATTATCCGTGATCATGATAGAGACGCCTTTGAATTGCGTAAAAAGAAATTATTAGAAATTCGCGACGATATTAATATTCATTACGAAGATTTCCCAGTCGAGGTGACAATCGAGGATCAATATTATAATATGGCTGAAAAGATTAAACCACACCCATATATTATTGATATACCTACAAAAGTGTTCAAAGATTTAAATATTGAACCTAATACAGCACCTATTCGCGGTGGTACTGACGGATCACAATTATCCTATAAAGGGTTACCAACACCTAACATTTTTACAGGTTGCGGTAATTTCCATGGACCTTTTGAATATGCATCAATCGATGTAATGGAAAAAGCAGTACAAGTCATTATTGGTATTGCACAAGAAGTCACACATCATCATAAATAGATATCACAAATTAGGGAACCATGATGACCGTATGGGTCAGTGTGGTTCCCTTTTGTTAGCATTTATTCATTTATCCATGGTTCAATGTCGTTTTTAATAGTCTAAGTGCTTGAACAGTGACATGTCTGATTTGTATGCCCATTTTAAAGTCTGTGTAGCTTTCTGGCATCTCAATAAATGTATTAAACATTGCTGTAACTTGATATTGATCAAAGACATTAAATTTGTCGTCCGTCGCGCATATAGCAATTGCTGGTTTATGATGTTTATGTGCTAACTCCGCAATTGTTAAAGTCGTTGTTTCAAGTAAGTTGTCTTCTTCTTTTACACCTTCACCAAAGATAATTAAATCAGCTTGTGATACGAGATCATCTAAATGCGTGATTTGATTAACTAATTCATGACTTGTTAATATCTCAGCATCATACAATCCACTTAATAACGCTGCAATACCACCGCCAGCGCCCCCTCTTTCGATTGGACCCATGGCAATTTTCATTTCATTTTTAACCAACTCACTAAAGTACCAAATTAAATTATCGATTTCAGCGGCCTTTGCTCGTGTCATTCCATAACCTTCATACGTCTTCATAATTTCACTATGTTTGCCATATAATTTACTAGAAAAGTCAGACATCACCTGAATATTTGCATCTTTAAAATTTTGAGGTATCGTAGAAAAGTCAATACGTCGAATAAATTTGATGACTTGAGCCCCTTCGCGCGCATCCAAAAGTTCTCCTTCATCATTATAGAATTTCGCACCTAAGGCTTGCATCATACCGATACCACCGTCGAAACTATCGATACCGCCTAGTGAGATAACAATGTTAGCAGCGCCGTTATTCAATGCATCTAGAATAACCTCTCCTAAGCCATAACTTGAGCGTTGTTCGATTGGCTTTTGACCTTTAACAAACAAATTACCTTCAATTATAGTTAATCCTTGTTCAGTTTGACCATAGATTGTTTCAACTTCATTCATATCTGCATCATGGACATTCACTCTATATTTTGTGCCTGATTGCCACAAGAATACCGAATCCATAAGTTCATGGCGACCATTAAATAATGGCACTTGTACAATATCAGCATCTTCAATTTGACTGGCTACCGCTTCTTCAACAAAACGATTTGCTTGATAACTCGAAATGATACCGTTAAATTCATCCATTGCTACTAATACTTTCATCTGTTAATCACCTCATGCCATTTTCTTTATTTATATATTGATTTAGATGTTATATATTCGACTTCACTTTCACATTATACATGGGTTGTCTCTACTTTTCATAATAATAGCAGTTATGATAACATAAATAAAAAACAGGGGTGACGCAGAATTCACTTTGAATTCATGTCCCCCTGTAAGGATGATGCGAACTAAGAGAAGCCTTATATGGCCATCTTCTCAGAGTCGCCGGCTACTGTCCTTTTAAAATGTAACCTTAAACAATGGTTGTTATTTGAATTTAATATTTACTTTCTTAAGTCGTTATCTATTATTCTTCAGCTTGCGCTAATGAAGATACGTTAATATCACTATGACTCGCGTTCCACTTTGCTTCTCCATCAATAAAATAGAATGCTTGTGGAGATTCATGTTTCACATGGGTCTTTTCAGCGATATAGTCAGAAAGTTTTCTTTCTTCTTGAACGACTAAGTAATAGCCATCCATATCTCTTTCATATAAAAACTTGTTAAATTGATCGTATGCATCTGCTGAGATTGGACAAGTATCACTATGTTTTAATACAAATACATATTTATTGTCTTTAAGTACTTGTTCAAACTGGTCAATCGAACTCAGCTTTATAGCCATTCTATTCACCTCTAAAATTATTTATGTCCATATTGCACTTTATAATCATTATAAACTACTCAATGGGTTCAATTATACACATTTCATTGTCCATTGTTAACCAAAAATTTTAATTTTAATAACTGTGTCTACTTATTGCTTTTTTAACTTTTTCAATTCTTCGTAAAATCCACTATTATCCTTACTTAATTCTTTACCCGTTTTCGGTAACTTTTCTACATCAATTTTAGAAAGTTTTTTCTCTATCTCGATGGTTGTTTCTCGCGTATCATAATAATTCAATAAATTATAATACATTTCAATAGCATTTTTACGCGCACTGTTAACTTTTGGATCAGTAATATTCGTTTGATTCAATTCTGTTATTTGCTTCTCAATCAATGGCTTAATATGATCATCTATTGCTTTATTAGAAGTCATATCATCACGCTCTAAATATTTTTGTGCTGCCTCTTTCAACTTCTGATTGTTATTTTCAATTTTAGATGTTAATTGATTTGCATCTTCTTGGTTCGTTGCTTTTTGAATTTGTGTTTCTACCTGTGAGCGATTGCTTTCAAATAGTTTAGTATAATCCAATATATCCTCATTCGCCTTGATTGATTTATTACATAAGTCTACAAAGGCTTTAATGTCATAGATGGATTGTTTTTCTTGTTTCACATTTTGCAAATACTTGTCTTTTAATTCTTTAACATCTTGATGTTCAGCAGGTAATTGTTTAGCCGATTTTTCATATTTCTTAAATTCAGGAATTAAGTGCTTGTTTATATCCTTCTGCAACGCTTTAAATTCTCTTTTATTCTTATCAGTGGTGTCCGTCTTGCTTAATTGGTCTAATTGTTTTAAATGAATTTTATCCATCACTGTTTTGACGTCTTTCTTCTCATCTTCAACCTTATTCAGTTGTGTTTGGAAATCATTTAAATCTGCACGCTTTTGATTACCACACGATGAGAGTAATACGCCACATATCAACATTATAGAAAGTATTGCTAATTTCTTCATAAATGCACTCCTATCACCACGTATTATACCTAAAGCTATTTATATTGAAAATAATTTGTGTTATAGTATTTCAGAATTTGACAAAACTTACCATTTAAAGGAGATACGTATGTACGCAACCGTTCAACCTTTTATTCAAGATGACGCACAAAACGAGTATGATACATTATATCAAACTACGAAAGCATCGCTATTCAATTTGCTAGATTCTCCTGTAAAATTCACACAACATATCGGAGGCACACGTCATTTTAATTATGCAACTGAACCTATTCTAGATGTTTTAGTGGGTGTAAATAACTTACATGATATCACAGCTTTAGACGAGAAACGATTGAATTATTTAGGCTTTTATCGTCTCCATCATCCCTATAAGAAGAAAGTGATGATGGCAAAGTTTAATAATATGATTGATTTAAAGCAAACCATTCGCTTACATATCATTCAAATGGATACCCTGTTATTCAAACAGTACATTGATGTTGACAATGCACTTGCAACATTGCCAGATATTGCGCATCATTTTTCAGAAAAAAAGCATTCTATCATTCAACATATTAATTATATAAGACCCTATGAAAATCAAAAACAAAAATACTTCGAAGACATCTATCAAAAGTTATAAAACGTTGTCGTCTTCGCAAATCATCTACAAAATTGCTATAATAAAAGGTAGATTATAGAAGAGAAGAAAGGATGTACTTATGTTAAAGCAAGAAGACATCTTACAAGATTTAAAGTCCTTAATACCTGAAGACATTATTAAAGTTAATGAACCACTCAAACGCTATACATACACTGAAACTGGTGGTAATGCTGATTTTTATTTATCACCGACGAAAAATGAAGACGTTCAAGCTATTGTACGCTATGCCAAAGAGAAGGCTATCCCTGTTACTTATCTTGGAAATGGATCAAATATTATTATTCGTGAAGGTGGCATTCGTGGCATTGTAATTAGCTTATTGTCATTAAATCATATCAATGTATCTGACGATGCTATTATTGCAGGAAGCGGTGCGGCAATTATTGATGTGTCACGTGCTGCTAGAGACCACGTGTTAACAGGATTAGAGTTTGCTTGTGGTATTCCTGGTTCGGTTGGAGGCGCCGTTTATATGAATGCTGGCGCATATGGTGGCGAAATCAAAGATTGCATCGATTACGCGCTTTGCGTTAATGAACAAGGTGATTTAATTCAATTGACTAATAAAGAATTAGAATTAGATTACAGAAATAGTATTGTTCAAAAACAACATTTAGTCGTACTTGAAGCTGCATTTACACTTGAACCAGGTCAACTAGACGATATTCAAGCTAAGATGGATGACTTAACTGAACGTCGTGAATCTAAACAACCGCTTGAGTACCCATCATGCGGAAGTGTATTCCAACGTCCACCTGGTCATTTCGCAGGCAAATTAATACAAGATTCAAACTTACAAGGCCACCGAATTGGTGGTGTAGAAGTTTCAAAAAAACATGCCGGTTTTATGGTTAATGTAGACAATGGAACAGCTACAGATTATGAAGATTTAATTCATCATGTTCAAAAAGTAGTAAAAGAAAAATTTGATGTTGAACTTCATCGTGAGGTTCGTATTATCGGAGAACATCCTGAAGAATAACAACATGGTACGTTGATAGGAGACGATGAATGATGCCAAAGGTCTATGGTTCGCTTGTAGATAATGAAACACGATGTACACACTATCATACATTTTTAGATATAATCGCTATTAAATTTAAATGTTGTAATACATATTACCCGTGTTATCAATGTCATGAGGAACATGCGTCACACCCCATTAAACGATGGTCAGAACAAGAATTCAATGAAAAAGCGATTATGTGTGGTGTATGTAAACATGAGATGTCTATTCAAGACTATATGATGACAGAGCTATGTCCGAAATGTAAGGCGCATTTTAATAGTCGTTGTAAATTTCACTATCATTTATATTTTGAATTATAATCAAAACCACCCGTGTGAA
>NZ_JAESMI010000047.1:0-12409 GCF_017893095.1 Staphylococcus sp. GDX8P80P
AATTTCTTAGTGAAATTCTCTTTGTTGGGGCCCCGCCCGCAAGGGTGACTAGAACTGAGAAAAGCTTGAATTAAGCGCCTTCTCAGTTCAGTCAGCTACTGCGAATTTGCAAAATAGCATTATTATATTATTTATGTCCCAGCCTCCTTATAGTCTTTTAAATAGTTAATAAATTCAAGCACGGTTGGATCATTTTGATGTTCTTGATGTGTGATGGCTACAAAGTCAACTGTATAATCGAAAGATCGTCCTAAAGGTAACGCTTTAATCCATTCATTGTTTAAAAAAGGCTCATTCTCAACCATAAAGCTTGATACAATACCCACACCTAGCCCTTCAGCAACGGTTCTCATTAAGACAATTGGATTATTTGTACGGAAGACAATCTTCAAATCTCCATTCGCTTCTTGAAATTTCTTTAAATGATGATGATAAAAGCTACGATCATATAAGACAAATGGGTACGCTTTAATATCCTCAAGATCCACGGTTTCTTTGAACGAAAGTTTCGATTTAGCTGGCACAATCAATTTAAAATTCGAACCAAAATGAAGTGGAAATTCAATAATATGATTTGATATTTCAGAATGATTGGTCTTACCTATCAACCCTAAATCAATATCATGGTCTTCAATCATTCTTAATATATCTTCTTTATCAGATTCAATGACTTCGATGTCTACATTGGGATGATCTTTTTTAAATTGTGAGAGTACTTTAGGAAGTAATTTATGGAACAAGGTTGGATTCGTAGCAATTTTAATTCTACCTTCAAAATGTGTTTCAATACTATCAACTTCTGAAAGCAGCGCATGTTTGGCTTCAATAATATCTAACATTTTAGGAATGAGACGTTTACCGATTTCTGTAGGTACTGTCCCTTTTCTAGAACGATAAAATAATTTATAACCTAATTCTTCTTCTAAATGTGCTATAGATTGGCTCATCGCTGATTGACTAATGTGCATACGTTCACTGGCATGAATCATAGATTCCTGTTCATACACTGTTTTAACATAACTCAATTGTTCGAAATTCATATATACCTCTTTATATCAGTTCTACTTATATTAAATTCATTTATTCTAATTATACATTAGTTTTGATTATTTATATAATAAACCATGCGCTTAAAAAACAATATAGAGTCTAAGTCACTCTAACTATTTTAGGAGGGACATAATGGAACATCGCTTATGGACAAAAGATTTTATCTTCGTTACATTAGTGAACTTCTTTATGTATTTAATACATTACATGCTTATCGTAACGGTCACAGCGTTTACTATTGACGAATATCATGCATCTGAAAGCATTGGAGGCTTAGCTGCAGGTGTATTTATTATTGGTATGTTAGGTGGACGCTTAGGTTCGGGTCGTATCATTGATTACCTCCAACCGAAATCGATATTATTTTATAGTGTCATCGCTTCAGTGGCCGCAATTGCTTTATACTTCACTATTACGAGTATATGGATTCTCATGTTAGTTCGTTTCATACATGGTATTGCTTTTGGATTCGCATCAACAGCAACTGGCACCATATCCTCAAGAATTATTCCTGAAGTACGTAAAGGTGAAGGTATCGGTTATTATGGATTAAGTGTGACATTAGCGTCAGCTTTAGGACCATTTTTCGGATTAATTTTAAATCATCGTCTAGGTTTTTCTTCTATCTTTACGATTAGTTTAATCAGTATCGTAATTGCTTTAGTTTTCACTACTTTTGTTAAAAGGCTTCCAATCAATATCGCCTCAAACGAAGATGAAGCGAATGCTCAACCTAAAGGCATTCACGCTTATTTACAACGAGAAGCCTTACCGATTTCAATGGTTACAATGTTGGTTGGCATAGCTTATTCAAGTGTGTTATCTTTCTTATCCATTTATGCCGAGTTACTAAATTTAGTTACTGCAGCAAGTTATTTCTTTGTTGTATATGCCTTAGCGACATTTGTAACCCGACCTTTCACTGGCAAAATTTATGATCATTATGGTGAAAATAAAGTAATGTATCCAGTTATGATTAGTTTTGTAGTTGGTTTAGTTATATTGAGTATGACAACCTCATCATTATTTTTACTGATATCAGCAGCATTTATCGGATTTGGTTATGGCACCATTATTCCCACTGCACAAGCCATTGCAATTCAACAATCTCCTAAGCACAAAATGGGGTTAGCAACATCAACCTATTTTATTTTCGTAGATTTCGGTGCAGGTATGGGACCATTTATACTTGGACTAATCATTCCATTTATGAGATATCGCAACTTATATTTAGCCATGGCTTTACTATTAGCCGTCGCAATTATTGTGTATTATATCGCCCATGGTAAACATCATAAACATCCATTCAATACAACAGTAAACAACTAACTGATCATATGAAACAAGCGCGTTTCTATAATGTTAGGAACGCGCTTATCTATTGATATATCAACGTTTATTAGACGCACCGACCTCTAACTTCAGACAAACGTCAGTCTTACCTCGTTTTATTTTCACACTGTTTATATGTAGATTTAAAGACACATTTTAATATCCAATTATAAGTGCCACCGACATGGCTACTGCACAAATAACCACCCAAAGCAGTATCAATTTCCATACAAATTTTATCCATTGTGTATAGGTAATGCGTCCAACAGCTAACGCTCCCATTAAGATTGCTGACGTTGGGAATAAAATATTGCTTATTGAATCTCCATATTGGAAAGCAAGGACAGTTAACTGACGATTAATATGAAGCAAATCAGATATTGGTACCATTAAGGGCATGGTTGTTAATGCTTGTCCTGATCCAGATGGTATAAAGAAATTAAGTAAAAATTGTAATATAAACATCGCAATAATAACAAATGAAGCTGGTATATCTGACAATAGCATTGTCATACCATGAACAATCGTATCGATGATTTTGCCATTTTCCAAAATAACAACAATACCTTTGGCGAATCCAACAATCATTGCACCAAATAAAATATTTTGCATCCCTTCGATTAAAGCATTAAATGTGCCATTTAAACCGAGTCCACTTACTAAACCAGCAATAATACCTGCGAGTAAGAAATTGGCACTCATTTCATTAAATGTCCAATCAAATACAAATATTCCAAATACATTAAATAAAATTGTAGCAACGATAATCAATAAGCTTGCTGCTTGTCGTTTACTAAAATGTTGGTAAGTAACTTCTTGTACTGTATGGACTTCTTCTTTTTCGAGCTCATACACAATACTCTTAGATTTATCTTTCTTCACTTTATGAGCGTATAACATCACTGTTGAAATGGCAGCGGTTAAGATAAATAAATAGATCATCGTACGTAAGCCCCAGCCTGAGAACATGGGTAATTCAGCGACAGTTTGAGCTACCCCAACTGTGAATGGATTTAACATCCCTCCACTGAAACCACTCGCAGCGCCTAAAATCACCATAGCTGCACCTGTTAAAGCATCGTATCCTAATGTACGTGCGATGATGATTCCAATTGGTACAAAGATAATCGTTTCCTCTGCTAAACCAATTGTAAACCCTAATATAGAAAATACGGTCATCGTTAATGGAATCATAAGAAAGTTGGCCTTTCCTAGCGTTCTCATTGCTTTGTTAACACCATTTTCAAAAGCACCTGTCTTATGAATAATGCCAAAGGCGCCACCTACAAGGAATATGTAGAATACGATCTCTCCACCACTAATCAAACCTTCAGGAATGGCTCTGAATATTTCGAGAAAATTTACATTTGCCGATTCTACCGTATGGTATGTTCCTGAAACGACAAGCGTTTGGTCACCCTTCTTTTCACGTGCATACTCACCAGCAGGAATGATATATGTTAGCAACCAAGCTAGAAAAATGACAAACATTAATAATGCATATGTATGTGGCGTCTTAAACTTAAATATCTTCCGTTTCTTCTCTTCCACGACTCATCAACACCTTATATAGAATATGACTATCATTCACTCAATGATTATTTACATCATACCCTATTTACAATCAGATATACTATTACAATTTAAATTACATTTGTTATTGTTGTTATTTCATACGTATGCTAACGGGCGTCGAAAATTGGTGAACTAAAAAAGTATCGGGCGTGACACAGCATTCTATTTGAATTCACTGCGCCACGCCCGATACCTCTAACTACCAACCTTTTACTTTAATTGGCCATTATCATCGAAATCTGCTAATTTAGGATATTTAATTCTAGGAATTGCATCAATATGTTTTAATTTTTCAGCTAATTGTTCAAGATAGTCGTGTCTTACTGCTTCACTATGACTTACTTGATAAGCGATAAATGGTTCTAACGGTGTCATTCCAGAGAAATAAATCATGCCGTGATTAATATGGAATAGTACTTGTTCGTGTATATCTCCTGAGAAACCATTGGCAGCATAACTGCCTTCGGGTGAACCCGTTGTCGTTGAAATCATTGCGATTTTATCAGTCAAGCGTGCTTTATCGTAACGGTCATATTCTCCACCGTAAATGCCACCAAAAATAAAGACTTTATCAAACCAACCTTTAAGAATCGCTGGAACACTAAACCACCATAATGGAAATTGGAAAATGACTAAGTCAGCCCATAATAATTTTTCAAATTCTCCCTTAATCACTGATATCAGTTCATCGTTATCATAGGCATGTTTTTGCTCCACTGCATATTTGAAGAAGTCAGGATCTGTCAGATTTTCAAAATCCTCTTTTCGAGCTACTGGATCAAAGTTCATTGCATATAAATCGGAAACTTTAACTTCATGACCTTGTGCCTCTAATGTTTCTACAGCTTTATCTTTTAATGCGCCATTGAACGACTTTGGTTCAGGATGGGCGTATACAATTAATGCTTTCACACTCTCACCTCTATAGAATTGGTATAGTTATAGCTTTAAGATACTATGACACCATCATTTCGCCAAAAATTATGCTCGTTTTAATGTCATTAACATGTTTTTTAACTAAATTTTTAAAAGGCATAAAAAAATGAGATAGACGGATCATAGACGACACATCCGTTATCTCACTTAAGTCACTAGTACTAGACGCTCAAAGCTCTTCTAATGACGATTTATGTATATTCAACTATGTATATATCTAAGCCTTATATTACAAGGAGGTTAGACTGCAAGGTGTATAAAAGTTAGTCATTAACTGTTTGAATGGTCGAATTATACTTTAACATTTTGGGATGGCGAGCAATCTAACTTCTCTTGAATATACTTTTAACATGTTATCAGATGATTTAAACCTGATGTCCATCTATTCTTAAAAGCTACGTATCAATGCCTAACTGTCATATCCATCTTGAAATATGATTGATGTGTTAAAAAATGAGTAATGTCAGAAACAGACCTAACAACGTCATAAAGAGTACAGGAATTGTAATAATAATGCCCGTTTTAAAGTAAACACCCCATGATATTTTAACGTCTTTTTGAGCTAAAACGTGAAGCCATAACAAAGTGGCTAATGAACCTATAGGTGTTATCTTCGGACCTAAGTCAGAACCTATGACGTTAGCGTAAATCATACCTTCTTTAAGCATACCTGTTACTTGTGATTGATGTATGGCAATCGCATCAATTAAAACAGTCGGTAAGTTATTCATAATGGATGATAATATTGCAAATATGAAGCCTACCCCCATAATACTGGTAAATAAGCCATGCGTAGATATCGATGCGAATATATGCCCTAAGACAGTTGTGATACCCACATTTTTAAGTCCGAAGACGACTAGATACATACCTAGTGAGAAAATCACGATATTCCATGGCGCACCTTTGATGACTTTTCCAGTAGAAACAACGTCTGATTGACGTGCCAAGAGTAAGAAAATAATGGCGACAAAGCCAGCTATTAGAGACACTGGTACGTGTATGAACTCGCTGACAAGATAACCTATTAGGAGTATTGCTAAAACAAGCCAAGACATACGGAATAATTTCTGATCTTTGATTGCAGTATTAGGACTTTGAACCTTTTGAATATCGACTGTCTTCGGAATAGACGTTCGGAAATACAGCCAAAGGACAATGATGCTTGCAATTAATGAAAATATATTGGGCATAAACATACGACTCAAATATTCTACAAAACCAATATTAAAATAATCCGCTGAAACGATGTTAACTAAGTTACTTACTGTAAATGGTAATGACGTTGTATCCGCGATAAAACCACTTGCGATAACAAAAGGAAAGATGACTTTCTTATTGAAGCCAAGATGACGTACCATAGCTAGCACAATTGGCGTTAGAATCAGCGCAGCACCATCATTCGCAAAGAAAGCTGCGACAATCGCACCGAGAATCATGATGTACACAAACATTCTGAAACCGTCACCTTTAGATGCTCGAACCATATGTAAGGCAGCCCACTCAAAGAAACCTATTTCATCAAGAATCAATGAGATTAAAATGACCGCCACAAATGTTAACGTCGCATTCCAAACAATATGCGTTACTTCTACAATATCTGACCAACCCACAACCCCAGTAATGAGTGCGAAAACTGCGCCTATAACGGCCGTTATTCCTATATCAAGTCCTTTGGGTTGCCAAATGACAAAAACGAGTGTGATAACGAAAATAGTGATTGCTAACGCTGCCATCATATACATTCACCATGGCACACGCACATGTTATAGTTCATTAAATTATATGTAGATGCTATTTGTTTCTCTATCATATCAACCAAAGCCTCCTATACCATTATTAAGCATATCACGAGCTATGACATGAAATCTATGTGGCAAAGGTTATCTGAGTAATCCTATATTATTTTTATACTGATATAGCGTGATTGATCGATCTTTGTTAATTACATCATATTATGAAATAATTGTGTAAACGATTTAAATTTTTAAGGAGTTTAGTTATGAATATTTATCAGACTTATGCGTTATTGGTGATTGGCATCATCATTCTGGGGTTAATTGTGAATATTGCTTTGAACGTTTCAGATAAGCGAAAGTTAATTCATCATATACATACACTTTGGCGTAATAAGAAGCCAATTGAGAACTTTATACGTCCAAATGCTCGTTTCGATTATCAATTTGAGCTCAAGCGTGATCAACACGACAATCTTATTGACGATAAAACATGGTCAGATTTAAATATGGAGGAAATCTTCCATCGCAGTAACTTTAACTTCACAGCAATTGGAGAAATGCGTTGGTTCGCTACATTGCGCAATATGTTTAAGGTTAATGACCATCAACTCTTAGACTACTTTAATAACAATGAAACATTTAGAGTTAATGTATCTTATCATCTCGCTTCTATCGGAAAAGTGGTTTATCCTATCTTTCCAGATCAACTTAAACCGATTAAACGTAATAATTTATTTATGATATGTCCATTCTTACCATTGATTGGCATTATTATCATTCTATTTTCGCCATCAACTGGTGTACTTATAACTCTTTTCGCAGTGCTATTGAATATTATTTTATCCGGTAGTCTTAAACGCACATATGATCAAGATTTGAAGTCACTATTCTACACAGCGAAAGTACTTAAAGAAGGCTATCATCTTGACCAAATTGAAGGCACACCTGAAGTTAAGACGAACTTTAATCACTTTAAAGGTGCGCGTCTATTTAGCGGTCTACTTGGCGAAGTGGGCGATCAAGATATTGGCGGCGCATTCATCATGTTAATCAAGATGGCATTTATGGTTGACTACTTCCTCTTTCATATCATCCAGCATACGTATTATCGATATCAAGACGAAGTACTCGCCTGCTATGACTATGTGAGTACCTTAGATAATCACTATTCATTAGCCATGTATCGACGCACGTTGGAGACATATTGTGAGCCGACTGTCTGGTCAGAAACCACGCACGTATCATTCACAAACATAGTTCATCCTTTACTGGACAATGCCGTCCCAAATGACCTCGACATTAAACACAATATTCTACTAACCGGGTCAAATGCATCAGGGAAGTCAACATTTATGAAAGCTGTAGCTATTAACATTATCCTTGCACAAGCGATTGAAACTGCGACAGCCGATACATTTAGCTATCGACCTGGCTTAGTTTATACTTCTATGGCAAATGCCGATGATGTGTTATCAGGCGATAGTTACTTTATGGCTGAACTCAAATCGATTCGTCGCTTATTTGACATAGAAACGACATTGCCCGTTTATTGTTTCATTGATGAAATCTTCAAAGGTACAAATACAACTGAGCGTATTGCGGCTTCAGAATCCGTATTATCGTATTTGAATCATTTGCACAATTACAGAATTGTAGCAGCAACACATGATATCGAACTTTCCGAATTGTTAAAGGACAATTATCATAACTATCACTTTAATGAAACGATTGAAAACAATGAAATTCATTTCGATTATAAGATTAAAACAGGTAAAGCCAATACGCGAAACGCTATTGAATTATTGCGTATTACCCACTTCCCTGACAGCATTTACAAACGTGCCAAAGACCAAGTTAAAGATTTGGATTAACATTGTTTCATGTAAAACATTATCGGCATATGTGGGGTGTTGAGCTTAAATTCTACTTTCATCACTCCACTACTTTGTTGTGATGTTAATTATTTAAGATGGATTTAAGGTACATTTATGCTAGATTTTATCATTATTGTGTACTGTATGTATTGAGGTGACATTATGAAACGTATTACATTTGCTGACAGTTTAAGAGGTTTCAGCTTATTAGGTATATTTCTTGCTAATTTACTTATATTTCAATTTAGTTTATCCGGCAAAGACTACATCGAACATTTCCATTTAAGTCCCATCAACCAAGGCATATTCAATCTTATCATTGTACTTGTTGAAGAGAGCTTTTTACCTATTTTTGCCATATTATTTGGCTTTTCGATGGATAAGTTGTATCAGTCTATGAAATTAAAAGGATTACCACGACCTAGATTAAAATTATTACGTCGTGCCATTTTCTTACTGATTTTAGGCTTTATACATGCATCTTACATATGGGAAGGCGATATCTTAACCGCTTATAGTTTAGCGATGTTATGTGTCATCCCTTTCATTTCACTTAGTACGAAAGCCTTTAAATGGTTTAATATTATCATCATTTCTCTCGTCTTCATCATGGGCATTTGGTCTATGTTTGATGATTCACAACCGTCTACAACATCCGACAATCATGATGCTGCTGCTTATATCCATAAGGTACAGCAGATTTACACACAAGGTAGTTATGACGACATTCATCATGTAGATGACATTGCGCCATCTCCTAAATTTGCAGAATTAAAAGATCAATTAGGTGATAATAAGGGCGCCATCTTCTTGGTAGCCATCCTTTTTGAGGTACCGTTATTTACTTTAGGTATCTTTCTTTCTAGATCTGGTTGGTTCGAAAAAGATGCAAGACACTTTTGGTCGTCGAAATTATTCATATACCTGATACCAATAGCGATTATTGCCAAATCAACCATAATTTGGTTAAATAACGATGCGATTTCCGGTGTACTCATTGCTATGTTTGGACCTGTTTTATCATTTGGTTATATGAGTTTATTTAAATATTTATATCAACGTCATGAGAAACATCCTATCTTTAAAGGTTTAGAAAATGCCGGCAAAATCTCGCTCACCGTTTATATTACTCAAAGTATTATCGGTACACTTATTTTCTATAGTTACGGTTTAGGGTTATTTGGCAAAGATATACTCATCTATACCAGCATTTTATTTATTGTGATTTATATTCTTTTAGTTGTATTAGCAACATTACATCAAAGACACTTCCGATACGGTCCATTAGAATATCTTCTACGTATGTTCACTTATTGGAAATGGCATGAAGGTAAGCGAAAATAGACATACTAAAAAAGGTTCAACGTGGTTATAATGATAAACTACACGTTGAACCTTAATTTATATCGCTAAAAGCATTTTTTTAAACAATGAATTATTCATAATGTCCTTTAAATTTAGGGCTTTCTCCATATTTATTCTTATTAAATTTACTATTTAAACATGTAATCACTAATTGATAAATTGAAATAGCAAATTGAATGAGTGCAAGTAGAAGAATAAACAATAATGCCCAACCATTGTCACCGTTAGGGTCATTAATATCCCAAATCAATTGACTAATAAAAGATATCACACCTAATATAACCGATAAAATTGGAATAAGCATCGTACGATCGGTGTCATGGAAGCGTCTGACTGTCAATGCTAAATTCGGAATGAAAGTTATAATTGCATATAAAATCATATAAATGATTGTGCCAACTAACATGACTATACTTACCATTGATAACGCTCCAGATTCTAATGCTGCTGAGAACATAACCATGATTAAAGAAGCAATATAAAGAATGAGTACTGGTCCGTAAAAAATGACATGCCATAATTGCATAAACCAGAATTCACTACGTCTTGAGCGTCCTTTAAAATTAAAATAATTCTTCCAAAACAACTTAAATGCTTCGCCAAAACCTACCTTTGGATTCATAAGCATAAACTCCTTTGCGTGATTTTAATTGCCGTCTTTCCCTTCAGTTTCATCGTACCATACTGACATAATTATAAAACCCTATATAAAAAGTTCTCAGGCTAAATCAATTAACATGAGAACTCTATAACACTGGTTTATTAATTTTCTTGTTTAATGACTTTACCATTAGGGTCTAATTTAAGAATTTTATTATTTTTAGTTTTATACGTCCCTAAAATTTCGCCATCTTTATTTCGATAATTGACAATCCAATCGCCACTATGACCAACCATTTTAACATCATCCCATAAATAGTTTGTTTTACCTACCGCAATACCTTCGAAATCTGAAATCATTTGATACACTTGGTTACGAAAATATGTATTAACTGTTCCTGATTTTTCTAAGTATGCTGCAGATAATGGATTATTGTCTTCTTTATCTTTTTTAGATAATTGATCTACAATATTTATTTTGTCAGTTAATTCTGGTAAAGCTTTGTTATCTTTATTAGCTTTATAAACATCAATGAGTTTGACCTCTTTGCCTTTGCCTAATAAGTCTTTATAATCTAATGAACCCGATTGCATACGTCCAACAAAGATTTTGTCGTTACTCACACCAATCAATGCTTCAAAGTTCCCTTTATTAGGTGATACATTGTAGAAATTCATACCTTTAGGTGCATTATCAATATGTTTTTCATATTTCACAAGTTTGAAATCAACTAGCTTAAAGTTTTTATTACCAGACGCAAGTCTGTATTCATAAATACCTGTTAAAATTTCATTCTTAGTCAATGTATAGCGATCGACATCTTCCACACAGAAGGCAAGAGCCAATTTTTGTTTTTCAGTAAGTTTTGCTACTTCTTTTTCCAACTCTTGGTCTTTTTTAGACTTCTTAGATTTTGTTTGTTCTGCATTAGATTTCGTTTTACTATTATCTTCTTTAGAACCGTCATTAGAACCACAAGCTGCAAGTAAAAGTAAAAACACCCCACATATAAATACTAGTTTTTTCATCTATGTCTCCTTTTAAAATCCGTTAAGTTCTCAATAATTTCCGTAATTCCTCACTCGTTTATATCAAAATTTTATACTATAATACATTTATATACAATAAGTTATTTATCTTTCATCCATTAAAAATAATCATCTTAGAGAAGGAGAAAATATGTACAAAGTTGTAATTTGTGATAGTGACTACAATTGCTATAAAAATTTAAAAAAGAATATACCTTGGGAAAAATTTCACTTTAATTACGTTTATTATGCAAATGATGGACTAGAAGGACTTAAACTAATTAAAGATTATTTACCTGAATTATTAATAACAGATATCAATATACCTAATATTGAGGGAGTTACTCTATTAGAAAATGCAAATCAATATAATTGTTCTACCGTAATCATATCAAAACAAAAAAATTTCGAGTGCTTAAAAGCAGGAATAAAATACAATTCAATTGATTATCTATCTAAACCACTTGATTATAAAGAATTAGAAGATTTACTTGCTCAATTTGTTACTCAATTAAATACAGATTCTACTTTTACATTCTTAGATGTATTTTCATATTTCAAACACAAAAAATACAATAATTATTATATAAATAAGATTCTCGATTACATTCATAATCACTTTTTTTTGCAAATTCAAATTAAAAACATTGCTACATTACTCCAAATTAGTGAATCTTATATGATGAGACTATTTAAAAACTATGTAGGCATAAGTATAGTAGATTATATAAACCGATATCGAATATTCAAATCTTTAAATCTTTTGGCTAGTTCATATAAATTATATGAAATTTCAGAAAAAGTAGGCTTCACACATTATAAATTATACAATTATCATTTTAGAAAGTATCTAGGTATATCACCTAAACACTTCAAAACGATTTATTACGGCTCTACGTCAAATCGGAC
>NZ_JAESMI010000005.1:0-30486 GCF_017893095.1 Staphylococcus sp. GDX8P80P
ATGTTTGCGTAGAACCTTTATTGTCTAATTAGACTAATTATGCTATCATAAATCGTAATTATTACGTTTTAAGAAGAAAGAAGTGTTACTATGCATTGGACAATTATCGGTGGTGGCATACAAGGTACAACGATTGCAATTCAACTTAGAGCTTTAGGATTATCGCAAGATGATTTAAGTATTATCGATCCTTATTCATCACTATGTGAACAATTTAATGATTTTTCACATCGTATCAGTATGCCCTATTTACGCTCTCCTATTGTACATCATATTCATCCTAACCCATTTCATTTAAAGCAATTTGCTAAAATGCAACAATATACTCATGCTACATATGGTCAATATCAACGTCCACAAACTGATATGTTTATGCATCATGTTCATGAGCAAGTACATCACTACGATTTAAATGAAAGTCATATTCAAGGATACGTGAAATCTTTAGCAAGAAATGATGAACAATGGCAAATTCAATTAAATCATAACCAAGTTATTCATTCAGATTGTGTGATATTAGCAAATGGATGTACGCATCAACCTTATATTCCTGATATTTATCAACACGTTGATAATGCATGCCATATTTTTGATACGTCTTTTAATTCAAGTATGTATGAACAAAGTTCTCACGTTGTTGGTAGTGGTATTTCTGCTGCACATTTAACTTTGAAACTGATCAATCAATCTCACGATAAAGTAGTTCATTTGTGGATGAATAAAGATATTGACATACAACATTTTGATGCTGATCCAGGTTGGCTTGGCCCTAAAAACATGAGTCGTTTTTTAAATATTGACTCTTCTATAGAACGAATGTCTATCATACAACAAGAACGACACAAAGGATCAATGCCGAGAGAACTCTATTTACGATTAAAGAAACATGTACAGTCTGGACGTCTTATCATTCATAAAGATACAATTGAATCAGTTGATCAACATCATATTCACACACAACATTCAACTGAGCCCTATGATTTTATTTTATTAGCAACTGGTTTTAAATCTACACTATTACAACAACCTATGATTCAATCATTAATTACGAATGAACATGCACCACTAACACATTGTGGTTTCCCTTCCATTAGCACTGAATTAGAATGGTTGCCACAGTTATTCGTATCTGGCGGTTTAGCTGATTTAGAGCTAGGGCCATTTGCTAGAAATATTATGGGTGGACGTGAAGCAGCTCAAAGAATTAAACAAGCCTATCAACGTTTATCAGATCAACATATCCAAAAACATGCATAATTTAATTAAACGTCAGTATTAACATACCAACACTAGGGATTAGGACAAATTTTTTTAAATTCGTCGTCCCATCCCCAACAAAAACGCAGACGCAGAACAGAATTCATCATGAATTCATCGTCCTACGCCTGCGTTCTTTTCTTAGTCAAAAGCTTTTATAATTAAAGTATTTCAAACGATACTTAATTGAACTTAAGTAGAATATGTGCGTTTATTACTTTAACGGTTTAATGCCAATCGTTCCTCTCATAATGCTAATCAGCTGTCCTCGTTCACTGTTTATTTCTACATTCCATACTTGAGTCGTACTTCCCTGATGGATAATTGTTGCTGTAGCAATCACACGACCTTCTTTAACTGAATGAATATGATTCGCATTCATTTCCAGTCCCAGCGGTATAAATGACTCAGTATCTACTAAATGAGCAGCACCTAATGAACATGCTGTTTCACCTAAAGCAATTGAGGCACCACCATGCAAGTAACCAAATGGTTGTTTAACTTTATCCGTCACTGGCATAGAGATAACTACGTTACCTTCTGACACTTCTTCTATCTTCATTTCAAACGTTTCTAATAAGTTCGTCATTTCTTATTTCACCTCATATACACTTATAATATCATAGCTGCAATCGTGCCAAATATCATTAAAGGTATATTATAGAACAAGAAGTTAGGTATACATGTATCACGTATGTGATCATGTTGTCCATCCACATCTAAACCAGCTGTTGGTCCTAGTGTAGAATCACTCGCAGGTGAACCTGAATCACCTAACGCACTTGCCGTACCAACTAAGGCGATTAAAGCCATCGTATTTAAACCTAGTGAAGCACCAAGTGGAATAAATAAAGTGGCAATAATAGGAATCGTTGCAAATGATGATCCAATCCCTAAAGTTACAATTAAACCAATGATATACATAATAATAATACTGATTAATTTATGGCCACTAGAAATATCAGTCAAGCTTGATACTAATTTTTCGATATCACCAGTAGCATTCATTACACCAGCGAACCCATTCGCTGAAAGAATAACGACACCAATAAATGACATAATTTTAATTCCTTCAACAAATTGGCTGTCTAATTCTTTCCATTTGTAAACTCCTGAAACAAAGAATACAAGAACACCCGCTAATGCCCCAAAAATCATTGAATCTGTAAATGTTTGTACTAAGAACGTAGCTAAGATAGCAACGATGGTAACGACGAGTACGTATGGTTTAATTTCTGTAGTCGCATTTTCATCTTCTACATACGTTTCAGTTTTATATTCACGTGGTTTACGATAATAAATCATACCTAAGATTAATCCAACGATATAACCAAGTGAAGGAATTAACATAGCTTTCCAAATCATATTAAATTCGATAGGATGATGTGCTTTTTGGAAACCACTTTGAATGATTTGATGGAAAATTTGACCAAAGCCATAAGGTAATAATACATAAGGCCAACATAAACCAAACCCGATGACTAATCCAATAAGTCGTCTATCAATCTTCAAATCATTAAATAAACTTAACAATGGCGGAATAACAATTGGAATAAAAGCAATGTGAACTGGAATGAGGTTCTGACTCATTATACTCATCGCAAGCAATGCTACGATAATAATAACTTTTACTTTGATTCTTGAAAGTCTACTATTCTCAGAGTGAATTGCACGAATAATCTTAGTTACAAGATAATCTGTAATACCACTATAAGAGATTAATGCAGCAAACCCACCAAGTAATGCATAACTTAATGCTACCTCAGAACCATCTACAATATTTTTACCAAATACGCTAATGACCTTTTCAATACTCATACCAGAAATGAGACCGCCTACGAGTGCACTAATAAATAAACTTATCACTACATTCAATCTACATAAACATAGAATAATCATTAATAGCACAGCAATAACAACTGCATTTAACATAACAACACATCCTTTATCTCTCTACCGAACTAAAGTATTTTATATGTTTTTTATCTTACCAAGTAGTTAAGACGATGTCAATGTAAGATTACATTCAAATTTAATAAGATCATTGACATAAATAAAGAGTGGAAACGCGTATTAGTAATTGTTTCCACTCTTAAAGACTAAATCATTACTTCATATTTAACTTATCTTAGCCAATTCAATACAGTTGTTATCATACTGCCTGTTGGACCTTTTGGACCTTTATAACTGGCCTTAGTCGTTGTTGCCGGACCAGCTATGTCAAAATGAATATGGGGTGTAGCACCACTAAAATGTGTAATAAAAGTCGCTGCAAAGAGTGCTTTCCCGTGTCCATTTGTATGATTAACTAAATCTGCAACATCTGATTGACGTATTAGTCGTTGCTCAGTTTGTGTCATTGGTAATTCAAATGCATACTCATCCATTGCTTTAGCACTAAGACGTATAGCCTCAATTTCTTTATCTGCATTAGAACTAAATATAGCTGCCTTATCTTCACCTAATGCTGCAACAGCTGCACCTGTAAGTGTAGCAAAGTCTAAAATGAGTTTCGGTTGAAATTGGTTAGCATAAAATACTGCATCTCCTAATACCAATCGTCCTTCCGCATCACTATTTAACATTTCAACGGTTTCACCACTTAATGCCGTTAATACATCATCCGGTTTCATTGCTTGATTACTAATCATATTTTCAGCGGAAGCGATAACCCCTACAATATTGATAGGAAGTTGTAAACGTGATGCAGCATCAATCATACCAACTACATTTGCTGCGCCACACATATCAAATTTCATGGTTTGCATGCCAATCTTAGATTTAATGCTATAACCACCTGAATCATATGTAATGCCTTTACCTACCAATGCAATCGGTGCATCATTACTATCCCCACCATTGTAAGTCATCGTTATGACAACTGGAGGATGCTCAGAACCTTTACCTACCGCGTGAATAAGTCCAAATCCTTCATCTAATAGTTGGTTACCATCTTTTATATCAACTGCTACTGATGATTGCGCAAAGTGTTGCGTAATTTGTTCAGCAAAGTAATTAGGCGTTAGTATATTCGGCGGCATCTGGCTAAAGTCACGTGCTAGGTTAATAGACTGACCGATTGTCTTACCATTAATGATATATTGATTCAAATCTTCAGTGGCAGACGTAATATTTAACTCTAATTGATACGGTGCAGTCTTATCAGATTTATAATTATCAAAACTATAAATCGATTGTTCACTTTGAAGCCCCATAACCTCTGCAACTTTACTTTGTTCCACTTGTTTTGAAATCAATGTATCGAATAGCACATCTGCTTCAGTTACTTGTTCTTCTTTTAAAAATTGAAATAAATGGCCAAATACTTTCAATAATGCAGCATAATCAAGCGATTTTAAATTTCCTAATCCAACTGTAATAAGTCGTTTAGATGTATCTGCTAATGGTAATAAGGTTGAAGATACTTTACCTAATTTGCTGCTAACCAAATGATGATGACGATATGTATCTATTTGATGGGTCAAATCTTGATTGTTGTAATGGATCGTACCGAGTTGATTGATGTGGTCAGGTAAACCTAGAATCAATACTTCTGATTGTAAAGATGCATTGTTACATATTTTGAAATTAACCATAACCTCTCACTCCTTATTGAATGTAATATAAAAAAGAGGGCGTGGGACAGAATTCTTTATAAATTCGTCGTCCCACCCCCGCAAGGATGACTATATTAAAGTAATAACTTAGAATTTACCTTTTTTAAATGCTAAGCCTACGCCACCAATTTTGAATACTGCACGTGTATCGATAACTTTTTTCATGAATGCAGCTTTTTTACCAGTAATATCTCTACCGTAAACAATACCTACACCGTCATGAGAACCTAATGAACATACAGTACCACGGTCAACATATTCGAAGTCTGTTGGTGCTTGACCGTTTAAGATATTTTTAATGCTTTTAGCAACGTGTTCACCTTGTTGCATAGCAATTTGTGCTGTAGTTGGTAATGGACGTTCTTCACCAGCTGGGATGAATGCTGAAACATCACCAATAACGAAGATATCATCATGACCTTCAATTGTTAAATCTTGTTTAGTCACGATACGACCACGTTTAACGCCTTCGAATGATTCTTCCATTAATTTACTACCGCGAACACCAGCAGCCCAGATTGCTGTACCTGCTTCTAATTGTTGTTCTTGATCGTTAATTTTAACGACGAAACCTTTGTCGTTACATGCAACGATTGGTGTAGCAATTTTGAATTCAACACCACGGTCTTCTAAGTAGCTAACTGCATAATTAACTAATTCGTCAGAGAACATTGGTAACATTTTTGGTGCAGCTTCAACACAAGTTACTCTAACTTTGTTTTGATCAACACCATATTTATTACATAATTCAGGAATTCTTTCAGTTAATTCACCTAAGAATTCGATACCTGTAAAGCCTGCGCCACCAACTAAGATAGCTAAGTCTTTATCGTCTTTTTCTTTAGAAGCTGCGTAGTTAGCAAATTTATCTTCGATATGACGAGATAATTTACGTGCAGTTTCAACATTTTCGATTTGGAATGCATAGTCTTTCATACCATCAATGCCAAATGTTTCACTTTCGAAACCTAATGCTACTACTAAAATGTCGTAATCATAGATACCGTGATTAGTTTCTACTTTTTTAGCGTTACGATCGATTTTTGTTACTTCTGCATTGATAAATTTAACTTTATCTTCTTTAATTACACTTTCAATTGGGTAAATTAAATCTTCATAATTTAATGTACCAGCTGAAGCTTCGTGTAACCAAGTTGCTTCATAGTGATATTTATTTTTGTTAATTAATGTAATATCCGCTTCTTCAGCAGAAAGTTCTTTTTGTAATTTAGTTACTGTTTGTAAACCAGCATAACCTGCACCTAAAACAAGTACTTTTTTACGATCTTGTGCCATTTCATTCACCTAAGCTTTCATTATTATTTTCTTAAATGTAGAAAAAGGCTACAAACTTCAGAACATAACAAAGTTCAGACATAACAATATAGTTTACTTTAATATATGTTTATCTGATTCTATCCAAAGACTTTGCACTTAACCTAACTGTTCATCCCCATTTATAGTCTTAGTCAACACTTTCATTTTCAGTTCGATTTTATGAACTTACGTTCACAAAAAAGACAAAGTTCAATCCATCTTCAATTTTATAGCTTTTATAGTTCATTTTCAAGCTACAACAAGACGAATATTAAAATAATCATATTATCCATACAATAACGTCTTCGAAAATCAATGATAGAGACAAATGATTTGAACTTATCCTAGCATTCTTCAGGGTTTCCAGCTACTTTAGCAGTTCTGAATGAACTACCACAGCCACATGAAGCGATGGCATTTGGATTATCAATTTGGAAGCCACCACCCATTAAAGATTGTTTAAAATCAATCGTTGTCCCATTTAATACAGGTACATCATATTTATCTACTAATACTTTCAAACCGTAGAATTCGAGTACTTCATCATTCTCGCCAGGTTGTTCTTCGGCTGACATACCATACGTAAGGCCTGTGCAACCACCACCGTTTACTTTAATCTTTAAATAGCCATCTTCCATGTCATTGCTCTTCAACATATCTTTAACTTCATACGCTGCCGCTTCAGTTAATGTTACAGTTGGCATAAATTATTCCTCCTATAATAAGTTAGTAAAATCATTCTCTTCTATATGTTTATAAATATTGCTTAATAACTCATCAGGTGTATCACCTTCAACAGTATCACCATCTACTAATGCATACAACCCACATGAACATACGCCACAGTTGTTTAAACATCCATATTCTAATACATCCACATTGGGATCGTTATCAAGTTTATCGTAAACGTAGTCTCCGCCTTTTGCCATATTAGAAATGCAAAATTCGACTAATGGAAACATACTTCACCTTCTTCTTCATTTTTTAATTACATTATTATAACAAATCTTACTTAGAACTGCATTGTCCTGGCTCATCATTTCCCTACTATTTATAACGAATTTCTCCGACTAGAAATCATTAACTTCATTTTCCATATCATACATTTCATTGTAGTCATTTTGAAAAAAAGATATAATACACATATACATATATCGCACACTTTATTGTTAGGGGCAATAAATGTCGGCGATAAATAACTTTATTAATTTAAAGCTTTCAAATTAAAGTATCGTTTATTTACAAAAGTTTGCTTAATTCAAAGGGTATAAGTCAAAATTTATTTCGGAATAACAAATTTTTTATAAAGGGGTATAACAAATGAAAAATTTAGTGTTACTTGGTGGCGGCTATGGTAATATGCGTATCATGTCGCGTATTCTACCAGATGCATTACCAGAAAATTATACTTTAACATTAATTGACCGTATGCCATTTCATGGTTTGAAACCAGAATTTTATGCTTTAGCAGCGGGTACTAAGTCTGATAATGATGTGCGCATGAATTTTCCTGATTCAGAACGCATTAATACGATTTATGGCGAAATTAATGATATTGATTTAGATGCTCAAATCGTATCTGTTGGTCATACGAAGGTGGATTATGATGAATTAGTCATTGGCTTAGGTTGCGAAGATAAATATCATAATGTGCCTGGTGCTGACGCGTATACGCACAGCATTCAAACACTTTCTAAAGCTCGCGAAACATTCCATAGTATTAGTGAATTACCTAGTGGTGCGCGTGTAGGCATTGTTGGCGCTGGATTAAGTGGTATTGAACTAGCAAGTGAGCTGCGTGAAAGTCGTGAAGATTTAGAAGTTGTCCTTTATGATCGTGGTGAACGCATTTTAAGAAATTTCCCTGAAAAATTAAGTAACTATATTGCCAAATGGTTCCGCGAAAACAATGTGAAAGTCGTTCCAAATTCTTTAATTGATAAAGTAGAACCAGGTAAAATTTATAATAATGGGTCGCCAGAAAATGTTGATTTGGTTGTCTGGACTGCGGGTATTCAACCTGTTGAAGTTGTAAGACACTTACCTATCGATATCAATCGAAGCGGACGTGTCATTATTAATCAATATCATCAAGTGCCAACGTATCGAAATGTATTTATCGTTGGTGATTGTGCTGATTTACCGCATGCACCAAGTGCTCAATTAGCTGAAGTACAAGGTGATCAAATCGCTGATGTACTCAAGAAACAATGGAATAATGAACCACTACCAGATAAAATGCCTGAATTAAAAGTTCAAGGTTTCCTTGGTTCTCTTGGTGAAAAGAAAGGATTTGCCTATATTATGGACCGTACAGTTACCGGACGTCTTGCGCATATACTTAAATCTGGTGTTTTATGGCTATATAAATATCATAACGGTTAAGATGAAACACGGGATTAGGCCTGAGCATGCTCAGACCTAATCCCATTTTCTATTTCACTATTATAAAGATTGCTATTAATTTGCAAAATGTTTATCGACAAAGTTGGTAATTTGCTTCGTTTGAATATATCCATCTGCTACATACTCATCATTCATTGTAATTAATGGATAGAACAATTCATCTTCCTCAAGTTGTTCAATATAGTGTTGGTCGTGATCACTTAAATTTTCTGTTTGTTTTTGAAAATCAATATATGTGTATTCAAATTGAATGTCTGGATACTTTCTTTCTAATAAAGGCTTAATCCACTCAAATGTATTCAATGATGTTGGCGCATTGACACAACTCGCGCACACAACATCTGCGCCGTAAACTACCACGCTAACTTTAGTCATACTCAAATCCCCCGTTTTGTTTTATAGATTTTTCTTTCTTTATCTATTATAATAAATAAATAATGAATTTATGAAGTAATTTACTTGAAAGGAGACATATCTCATGCCTACTGAGAATGCAACAATGTTTGATCAAGTAGCTGAAGTCATTGAGCGTTTACGTCCTTTTTTATTACGTGATGGCGGAGACTGTACGTTAGTAGATGTTGAAGATGGCATCGTGAAATTACAATTACACGGAGCTTGCGGTACGTGTCCAAGCTCAACAATCACATTAAAAGCCGGTATTGAACGTGCATTACACGAAGAAGTTCCAGGCGTTATCGAAGTTGAACAAGTATTCTAAACGTCTAATATATCGTTTATATATACAATAAAGCACCAATGAATAGCGTTTTCACACGCTAATCATTGGTGCTTTTATTTATTAGTTATGATCATGATGTTTTTCTTGATCTTTATTATCATCATTCATATGTTGAACGATATGTTGGTTCATATGCGCCCAACCTTTCCAACCTACGTGAACGACATCACTAAGTACATATTTTTCATAGTCTTTATCTGACATGTCATATACTTTACCACCATGTTCTGCAACAGTTTGATGTATTTTCTTGTAGACAGGTTCTCTTGTGGCGCGTTTAATACCTAAATGATCATACCATTTACCATTTACCGGTAAAATGACATATTGTACATCTGCACCTGCTTGATGCATCGTATCTACTAATAATGATAAATCATTAAATTCTGGAGAGTTCATTTTAAACTCATATTGACGATGATTCATCGGCTTTTGGTGCATCAATTGTTTCCAATATTCATTGCGGATGCCATAGTTATTAGATGATGAGCGTTTCTCACCTAAAGCTATAGCTTTATCTTGCATTTCTTTCCATGACGCATTCGGTTCAGTTATCGTTTTCACATGTGATAAAGGTGATTTATCAAATGAGAAGTATGTTTTAATTGCTTCAATTTTAAGTAATTGATTCTCTTTAAAGCGTGAAACATAATGACCATCTACCTCGCCATGATTGTTAGCAACATCTTTCAAGAATGCTTTATTTGACGCACTTTTAAATTGTAATAAGCGTTTGGCATATCTTTCCTTTAATTCTGAAGGCATATCTTTTTGTTGAAATAACTGATTAATTTGGGTAGGTGTTGTTCGTGCTGCAAAATCACGATTATTCACACCATGCGTACTAAACCATTGTGGCGAAATAATAAACGTCATCTTTTTCCCTTTAAGTTGATCATATTGACCAGCTAATTCAATTGCATTAATTAAATCGGTATTACCACCCGTACCCACTAAAAAGATTGGCTTAGTGTCTTTTCTATTATGTAATGCAAGTGCAGGGTTAAATGGATCTAACTTATTCAATTCACTAGACCCATAGATAGGATAATAATTATCATTACTAAATAGTTTATTTTGAATGAGCGTACCTTTAAGAACTTGATCTGTTAAAGATATTCTATTATTAGCGACAGCCTTGTTCGTGACTAATCCAGTAAACCAGCTAGCAGGCATTAACACAAAGGCTAGAAATAATATGCCGCTAATAATAATTGGTAAAAATGGTTTTAATTTCATCGTAATTCTTCTAATGCTTCAACAATTTTGTTAGGAGTTGCCCACTCATCACGATCAAAATCCATGATTGATACTTCAATGCCTAATCTATTTTGAATTTCAAGTAATAATCCTACTGTTTGGAATGAATCGATAATACCCTCTTCAAAGATTTCAACATCTGGGTTTTCTTTTACAACATCATTTTCTGCCACATCAGCTAATAAATCTAATACTTGTTCTTTAAATTCCATAATTTATGACTCCTTTTAAATTAATTTTCCTGAAAAGATTAAAAATCCAAATGCTACAAAATGGAATGTAATGATAATACTTAATGCTGTAGTAAAACCATTTTGCCAACGTGGTGGATGTTTCTTTCTCCAACGTTCATAGTAACCATAACCGATAAACATCAGGCCGTGATAAATACCATAAACGATATAGAATAACTCTAAACCATGCCACACACCCATGATAAAGAAGTTTAGGAAGAATGCGAAATTAGACATCGCAAATTGACTTTTGAATGTTTTCTTACGTGACATATAGAATAATGTACGCATATAGATACAGTCTCTAAACCAGAATGATAATGACATATGCCATCTGTTCCAGAAATCTTTAATATTCTTCGCTTTGAAAGGTTGCTTAAAGTTAGGTGGTGTATTGATACCATATAAATAACTTACCGCTACAGCAAACAAACTATATCCTGCGAAATCAAAGAATAAATAAAAACTGTAAGCATACATATACAGCCATTTATGCGTAAAACCATTCAAATCCATCAATAATGGATGAATTGCATAGACATTGATTAAATAAGCGAGTATATATTTATATAAGAACCCAAGCATAATCATATGTATCGCTTTAGCAACCATTTCTCTATATTGTTCACCTGTAGGAACCTTTTTATCATCTTTGACGAAACGTTTATAGCGATCAATCGGCCCTGAAGACACTGTTGGGAAGAAAGAAATAAATTGGAACAACTTGCCCACTTTAATTTCTTTTATAGAGCCATCGCGTATTTCCATAATTAACTGAATACTTTTAAACGTTACATATGAAATACCTAGGAAACCTACAAATTCAATTAGTTTATGTTCATGGAAGTGAATTTGTTGACCACCTAACCATGAGCTTTGTAATACTTTAACAATCGCTAATGGTAAAATGGATAAAATCATCACAATGACAAACTTACTAAATGTATTATTTTTCTGTCTCGATTTATAATATCCCATGATTAATAGCACTTGCCAAATGAGATAAATGATAAAACTAATAAGTTGAATACTTAAATATTTATTACCGAATAAATTATGTTTATCTGATGAAAAAATGACGACAATCATAATTGCAGTACTTATACCGTTATATATATAGCTTCGCTTACCTAAGAATCCGAGTATGATGACTGGTAAAAGTACTATAAATGCAACTAAGAAGAAGGTAAACGTACCATATGGAATCATGCGTTAATATCCTCTTCCACTTGTTTACGATCAAGCTTTCCGTTTGAAGTCAATGGTAATTGTTTCATCCAAACAAATTTTCTCGGAATCATATATTCAGGTAAGCGAGATTTGAGTTCGGATTTAATTTGTCTTGTCATTTCCAAATCATCTTTAACTTCTTCAGTTGGAACAACCGCACCGATTAAGTGTATAACCTTGTTATTTTTATACACTGGTACGACCACGGTTTCTCTTACGAATTCTGACTGTCTAAGTTGCGTTTCAATTTCTTCTAATTCCATTCGGTAACCGTTAAGTTTAATTTGGAAATCAATTCTTCCTTGAATGAACCATTGTCCGTCTTTTTCGATTGCTTTATCACCAGTATGATAAATGCGAAGGCCATTTTCAAAGTTGAATACCGCTTCTGTTTTTTCTTTATTATCTAAATAACCTAAACTAACACTATTACCTTTAATTACAAGTTCACCCTCATCCGTTGTAAATAATGTTGTATTCGGTCTTGAAACACCAACTGGTAGCGGATTATACGTTTCAATAATTTCAGGTGTCAATTTAACACCTGTAACTGCAACTGTCGCTTCCGTAGGTCCATACGTGTTATAAACTACCGCACTTGGATATCTATCTAGTAAAGCTTTAGCAGTTCTATGTGGCAAGATTTCTCCACAGAAGAAGAAATGATTTAAACTTGGGTAACTTGCTTCATTTAGGTTAGGTAATAATAGGCACATTTCCATAAATGATGGTGTAGACACCCATGCATTTATTGGTGTATTAACTAACATGTCATTCAACAATTTAGGTTTGTTGATCATGTCCTTATCTACTAAATTTAATGTGCCACCTGAAGTTAAACAAGGATAGATTGCCATGACTGATAAGTCGAATGAAAATGGTGCTTGATTTAACCATTCTTGCGCGCCTTCAGACTCGTTAAGTGATACCATCCATTCTGCAAACTCTATTAAACTTGCATATTCAATTTGAACCCCTTTAGGTTCGCCTGTTGAGCCAGATGTAAAGATTGTATATACCACGTCTGTTAATCCCATTTGACTATCAAATAGTGTTGGATTATCTGAGTCTTGGATACTTTGGATTGTCAGCTCTTGAATACCAGGATGATTTAAGTGTGAATCTGCTGTGTTAAATATCATTTCAGGTTGAACCTTATTTATAATCATATTTACACGTTCACTCGGTACGGATGTGTCAATGGGTACATATCCACACCCTGCTTTAATCGCACCTATCATACCTACTAACATATAAGGAGACATATGTCCGTATACGATTAATGGCTTCTGATTATCTTGTAATAGATGCGCTAATTTACTAGATTCATCCATTAATTGTTGATATGTTAATGTTTCATCTTTATGTCTAACTGCTACACGTTGAGGATGACGTTGACCGAAGTCATTTATTAAATTTATGATATCTGTCATAATTAGACTCCTTATTAAAATTCATTATAAATGAAATTATTATGTGTATCGCCCGAACCATAAATTAGGTACAGCGCAATAAATATAGCTAAATAGAGAAGCGTTACTAAATACGGTTTAGCTTTCTCATAATATTGCATTATTTTATGATTATTCTCTTTCAATGCACTATTGCACCTCACTATCATGTCAATTATCGGAGCGGATTAATCGTTTTTCTCGCGAAGGATATTTGAGGCTCCGAAAAGTGAATTCATTAAATATAATTTTTATATATTATACATTCATCTTATTATAATTAAAATTTGTTTTTATAGCAAATTAAATTTCGCACTTCAAGATGTTGTGATAACGACACTAACATTCATATTTCCAAGTTCATAGAAATAAGTGAGTCAGTATCCACATTAAGTACGCCTTGTAATGCCATGGATGAATCTAAATGACATTAATTATATTAGTACCAATTAACCCACTTAACAATTACATACGACATAACAAAACTGTTAGATAATATAAAAGAACTTCTATCGTTAAATAGTAAATCATTACCTAAACGTTAGAAGTTCTTTATCACTTTATTTATTTGTTACTGGTGTAAGTGGTGCTTCCCCTTTTAATATCGCAGCAATATTATCCACACATAATTGAATCATGTGATCTCTCGTTGCTACTGAAGCACTGCCAATATGCGGTAATATAATTGCATTACGCATTTTCAGTAGTGGATGGTCAAGCTGAATAGGTTCTTCGCGTAAGACATCCAAGCCACAACCACCAATATCTTGATTGTTCAATGCATCAATTAATGCTTCTTCATCTACAATAGCGCCACGGCCAATGTTAATAAAGATAGCATCGTTTTTCATTTTTGAAAATGCATCTTTATTAAATTTATTTTCCGTTTCCGGCGTTAACGGTGCAGTACATATGACGAAGTCACTTTCTGCTAATAACGTATCAAACGGTACGTAGGTTGCATTGAGTTGCGCTTCTGCATCTTCATGTCTAGAGCGATTATGATATAAGATATTTGCATTAAACCCTTGCAGTCGACGTGCAAAGCTCTTTCCAATATCACCCATACCATAAATACCTACAGTAGCTCCATGGACATCTTTGCCTGACAACAAATAAGGTCCCCAACTTTTCCATTCGCCATTTTGAACGTAGTGTTCTGCTTCAACAATACGTCGCGCTACAGCTAACATTAATGTGAATCCTAATTCAGCTGTTGTTTCAGTAAGTACTTTTGGCGTATTAGTGACAACAATACCTTTTTGATTTGCTAACTCAACATCAATATTGTCAAAACCAACCGCCATATTTGCAATAATCTTCACGTTTTTCGCGTGTTCCAGACAGGTTGCATCTATCGTTTCACTCAATGTAATAAAGCATGCATCTACGTCTTCTATTTCCTTCAAAAATTGTGCTCTAGGCATAGGTTCAAATGCTTCTTCCCACATTTTAACGTCGCCGAGTTGTTCCATTTGTTCAATGAAACGATTTGGAATCTGACGTGTGACTAGAATTTTCACCATTGTCGTGCCACCCCTTTATCTATTTTTGGGCATTTTTTCTAATTCTGCAATTGCTACATTTAAATCTTTAAATGAATATGTAGGTTGTTGATCTTTCTCTTGTAATTCTTCATACGTCGTTACACCTGTTTGAACATGAATCGTATCTACACCAACATTAATCCCTGACATGATATCTGTATCGTACAAATCACCGACCATTGCTACATCAGATTTGTCCAATTGTAAGATATCTAATGCAATGTCCATAATGACTGGTTCAGGTTTACCAATAAATTGAGGGGCTTGACCCGTTGATACACTTACTACACTCGTAATTGCACCATTACCTGGTAAGAAACCACGTTCTTTAGGAATAGATACATCTGGGTTTGTTGAAATAAAACGTGCACCCTTACGTACTGCAAGCGTTGCAACGGCTAACTTCTCATAAGTGACATTTTCATCTAAACCTATCGCAACATAATCTACGTTTTCATCATCTTTTACAGTTAATCCTGCTTCAGTTAATGCTGTGCGTAAGCCATTACCACCTAACATATATACTGTAGCATCACTTTTCTCACCGGCAATAAAATTGGCTGTTGCTAACGCAGATGTGACAACCTCTTCAGGTTTCGCATCAATCTTCATCTCTTTTAATTTTTGCGTTACCTCTTCAGGTGTCTTTGTAGAATTGTTTGTAACATATAAATGTGGAATTTGATGATTGTTTAAGTAATCGATAAATTGTGCTGCACCATCAATTTCGTCTGTACCTAAATACATCGTTCCATCTAAATCGATTAAATAACCTTTATAATTCTTCATTAGCTGTTGTCTCCTTTTCCAAAAGCAGTAACCGGCACATTCTCTTTCTCAAGGAATTGCGTTACCTCTTGAATAAATTGTTCATAATACGGCAAAGCATGATCAAATAACGGTTGAATCTTAGCATCATCTAATTCCGTGTAATTGTGTGCGAACTGCTTTCTAACATCAATCGTTTCATTTACACGTTGCTGTGTAGATTTCGAAATAACGCCTTCAAGTTCAAGAATATCAATGACATCTTTATAATTTCCAGGGTCTCTCAAGATAAAACCATCAATAATCATATTCCCTATATCCACAGATGATTCAATTAACATTTGAGCGATACGTTCAAATGCATAATGATTTTCTTTATTTGCTTCATAATCTTTAATTAATTGATTTAAGTAAGTTAATTTTAAAGTAAGTTGATCTTTATCTACAAAATACATATCCTTCACCTCTTAATATGTCTATCATATCACAGTTTTGCATCGGTCTTCATTTGTCGTTATACTAAATTAAAATACAAAGATAAAAGGAGTTCTACTCTTATGATAGATATGTACTTATATGACGATGAAGAACAAAGCCAAGTGCAATTTGTAGGCTTTGTAGGTGAACACAGTCGATATGATTTAATGCTTGTTCAAACAGACCGTCATTATGGCAAGACGCTTGTGTTAAATATGCAAACAAATAAATTTGGTATCATCGGTACAGATGATATTGAAGAAGAAGGCTACATCGCGCATATTCTAGGTGTAAGCCAAGAAGAAAGTGATGAAATTATTGAATATCTGAATCAAGTTATTCAATAATTTCAATTTAAATAAGCTGTGAAAAAATCATGATAAAAGATTTTTTCACAGCTTATTTGATTATTTTTATTGTTCATCATCATGGTGTTTAACTTCTTGAATCGTAGGTTTTATTTTGACGTCATGCAACTTATCTTCTGTATCCGACAAAATGACATCTTCTTTTTCATGTTCTAATTGTTGTACTTCTTTATTAGATAAATGACGCAATACAAAATAAGGACAACCAAAATTACAATATTCTAATATATAATCTTGAATACTTGAAAAACGTTTAGATATTTCAGCTTTCTTATTGGTATCTTTGTAAAAGCCTTTTAAACGTAACTGGTCATATCCAAAATCTCCTACGACAAAATCATATTTATCTAATATATCTGAATATCTCGATGCAACTAATTCTTCATCAAAACACGCTCTATAATCTTCAATGATTTCAAAATATTGTTGACCTATCTTAATCATAATTTGTCACCTTTAACTCGTATAATAAAAACTTAGATTACACAATTCAATAAAAAGTGTGCAACCTAAGTCTCTAAAACCTTAATCTAAACTATTCGCATGTTTAAATTAATTTTGTTGTAATTTTTCTTCACCTAGACGGTGTTTTTCTTTAGCCGCTTCATTTACTTGTTCATCGGCATGATAAGAACTACGTACCATAGGGCCAGCTTCACAGTGTTTGAATCCTTTGTCCATAGCTACTTTTCTTAATTTACCAAATTCTAATGGCGTATAATATTTTTCAACTTTTAAATGCTTACGTGATGGTTGTAAATATTGACCAATTGTTAGTATGTCTACATCATTTGCACGAAGATCATCCATTGTTTCGTAGATTTCTTCTATCGTTTCACCTAAGCCAACCATTAAACTTGATTTAGTAGGAATATCTGGTTGTAATTCTTTAGAACGACGTAAGAATTCTAATGTTCGTTCATATGTAGCACGTGCACGAACTCTTGGTGTTAAACGACGTACTGTTTCGATGTTGTGGTTTAAGATATCTGGTTTAGAAGCCATTAAAGTTTCAAGTGCTTCATAGTCACCACCCATATCTGATGGTAAGATTTCGATTGTAGTGAATGGATTACGCTCACGTACTTTACGTACCGTTTCAGCATAAACGTTTGAACCTGCATCTCTTAGGTCATCACGTGCAACAGCAGTGATAACAACGTGTTTCAAGTTCATTAATTCAACTGATTCTGCAACACGTTCTGGTTCATTTAAATCTAATTCATTAGGTAAGCCTGTCTTAACAGCACAGAAACGACATGCTCTTGTACATACCGCACCTAAAATCATAAATGTAGCCGTACGTCTAGCTCCCCAACATTCATGTATATTTGGACACTTTGCTTCTTCGCAAACAGTGTGTAAGTTTTTTTCACGCATCATTTTCTTGAGGCCAATATAGTTTTCGTTCGTGTTAAGCTTAATTTTCAACCAATCTGGTTTACGTAAGATTTCTTCATTTTTAGTAGCCATAACCACGTATACCCTCCTGTATAATCTATCTTTTCCTATTATAACGAACTTTACATTAAATTAAAACGTAATAAGCTATAAATTTCGTGATTCACACAATTTCTATTTAATGAACAAATATATCTTGCACTATTCTATTATAATCTTAATAACTTATCCTTGAAAATATCTCTAAGGAATTGAGGCATTAAATAATCAATTGATTTACCTTTTAATATTGGGAAATATCGACCAAAGGTATACATATCAACTGTTCCTAGCGTATATGTCTTATCATCAATCACTTCTTCACCATTAACAAAGAAGCGATTGTCTGACTGAATATAGCCACAATTATATAATATATAACCACCAAAAATATCGCCTCTAAAGCCTAAGCCCTGCGCATGTTCATGCATATATTCTTGCTTTTGACTTTTAATAATGACTTTTTTAAGTTCAGCACCTGTTAGACGTACACGCACTAAATTAATCGGATGCGGCAACATTTTATGAATGTCGTATTCTGTTAGTCGATCTGCTTCAACGCCTTTTACGATAAGCCCTGCATTAATGATCGTACAATCTGTATTCGTGAATTCGAATACACTTTCTGCTAATAAATACGTCGTTTTAGTAATCACATCGGTTTTACTACTTAAATTGATAGGATGATTAATCACTGGCTCACTCATAAGCGCTTTCCCTTCAGACTCATAATCCGTGTCAACTAAAGGCAACGTTCCAACTGGATAAATCATGGCTTCTTTATTAACAACCTTTTTATTTTCAATAGTTAAATTAACTTCACCTAAGTAATATCCATATTTTCCGGCAGCAGCCATAAGTACACCATTGTTCATTTCACCTTTATCAAAATGATGATGTGTATGACTACCTAAAATGACATCAATTTCCGGAATCTCTTGGCATAACTTTTCATCAAAGAAGATGCCAACATGACTCATCACAATAAGTACATCGTAATTACCTTGTTGATTGGCAATTTCATCTTTAATCGCTTCTAACGGATCTGTAACAATCCAATCAAGTGCGCGATAAAATGGCGTAAACGCTGCTGTAGCCGCCACGAATAAAATACGAACGCCTTCAATGTCTTTAATACATGAAGCGGCAATATGTTGTGGTAATTGACCTTCTTCATCAATAACATTGGTGCAAATCACGTTAAATTTCGCGTTGTTATATAACTGATTTAACGCTTCATGTGAAATCGTCATTCCTTCATTATTACCAATTGTCGCAATATCGCAATGTGCCTCGTTAAGCAACTCGACATTCTTACGTCCTATCGTTGCTTGGGTCACCGGTGCCGATAAATCTACATGGTCGCCTATATCTAAATAGAGTGAGGGATGTTGAAGTTGAGGTCTATGTTCTGCCATATAAGATGTAATACGTGCATATTCGTTTAAATGACTATGAATATCGTTCGTGTGAAAAATGGTTAACTTCACTTAAATTCCCCCTATTTTTATTTAAAGAAAAGATTTAATAATTAAGTACACACCCATTATCAACATCACCGTACGCAAAAGTGTGACAACCGTTTCAGATTTAATTGAGTGATTGACACGCACACCAATTTGAGCACCAATGTAACTTGAAATAATGAGGACGATAGAATAAGACCACGCAACATGACCTTGTAGGATATGCCCTATGGAACTCATTACACTTGAAAAGAAGATCATCATCATACTCGTACCTACTGCAACATGAGGTGGAAATCTAAAGACAATTAACATAAGTGGCGTCATTAATGCACCACCACCAATACCAAATAAACCAGTTAATATACCGATAAATAGCGTCGCAACAAATGCAAATAAAGGCGGTACACTGTAATGATACGTCTTGCCTTCAGAATCAATATACGTTTTACGATATTTCTCTTTATCAAAGATTTTAAACGGTTTGATTTTATGTCTTACCATTAAAATAATAGAGACAATAATCATGAAAATACCAAAATATAAATTGAATGATTCTAAAGTGAGGTACCTACTTAAAAATGACCCTAGCAACGAACCTGGTAGTAAACCAAATAAAAAAATAGAGCCATTCTTGATATCCACTTGCTTCGTCTTCAAATAACCTAGTGATGAAGATAAACCTGTGACGATTAAAATCACAGATGATGTTCCTATTGCTATTTGCGGTGTTATACCATGTAATACATCGTGCGTTACGCCTAAATAAACCAGTGTAGGAACAATGATAATACCTCCACCAATACCTACTAATGACCCTAAAACGGCAGAGAAAAGACCGATAAGCACTAATAAAATAATTGTCACTAACATTATATTTCGCCTCTTAGAATAATTTTAATTGTTGGGGAGCTAAACCTGTGTATTCAATATCTAAAATATCTTGATATGTTTTAGCATTTTGAGCAGCATGGCCACCTGAATTATTATTGAATACGACATAAACTTTTTTGGCTTTTTGTTCTAAAATCCTAACTTTATTAGCTAAATCGGTAAGCTCTTCCTTATTGTAATTATATAAATATCGCACATCACGCCACTCTTGATCTGTCATATCTTTTTTAGTCCATCCTTGTCTGTTCCTTCCATGATAACGGACGAACGCTGTTTCAGTAGTAATACGGTTAACGAGTGGTACAGATCCTTCTCTTACTTGTGGTTCATCAACAACTGAATGGATTATATGGTGTTCCATTAAAAATGAGAGCGTTTGCTCTTTAAATTGTTCGTTAAACCATGATTGATGACGAAATTCAACACAAATCGGTATATCAGATAATTGTTGACGAACGTATAAGATATACTTGATGTTCTGTGCCGTACAATCAAACCAAGGTGGAAATTGAACTAATACCATAGCTAATTTATGATGGTCAATGAGTGGTTGTAACATACGCTTAAATTGCGCAAATAATTCACTTCTTGTTTCTGCATAATCTTTATAATCTGCATGCAATGTGAGTGCTTGATGAATTTTCACAACAAATTCAAAGCGATCAGGTGTTTCTTTAATCCATTTCATGATATTTCGTTCAGGTTGGATGGCATAATATGATGCATCAAGTTCAACAATAGGAAAGTGACTTGCATACGTTTGTAACTTGTCCGACTGTCGTTCCAAATCTTCATATAACGTATCATGATCGCCCCATCCAGTAAGACCTATATTAATCATTTTTATCACCAGGTATATGATACCATATTCAATTTTAAGATATCACTTGTTCTATCCCATCTTTACATTATCTTATTATTTTTTGAAAATGCAGAACCCTACAGCTCACATCGTTTTTATAAATCCATACTACTGCACAGCCTTCAATAACGCCTCGATTTGTTCGACAAGTTTATCCATGAATTGATCTACATGTTGCGCTGTAGCTAAACGTGGCGATTGACCACTCCACATATGTGTCCATTCACGTTTACCATTGGAAGCCGCAGTCTTTCTAATTGCATTGGTTAATTGATTTTGAACTGGATACGGTGGTAGAACACCTTCATATTGCGACATTTTTTCCACAAATTCATTATGGATGCCACGCGCAAATTTACCACTAAAGACGTCCGTAACTATAGTGTCCGTTTCCTTACTATGTAGGACCGCTTGTTTCACTAAATCATTCGCACCACTTTCCACTGTAGTTAAAAACGCTGTCCCCATCTGAACGCCTTGCGCCCCTAGTACTTGACTCGCTAATACGCCACGACCGTCCATGATACCGCCTGCAGCAACAACTGGTATCGTCACTTGATCAACAATTTGAGGAATTAAACTCATTGTGCCAATTAGTGGTGTTGATTGCTGTTTACTTGGTAAAAATGACCCCCTATGGCCACCTGCTTCACTACCTTGCGCAACCACTATATCCATGCCTGCCTGTTCGTTTTCTATTGCTTCATCAACAGATGTTGCCGTACCTATTAAAGTAACTTGAGCATCTTTCAGTTGTTTAATGATATCTTGTGATGGTATACCAAAGGTAAAGCAACACACTGGTATTTTCTTTTTAATAATCATGTGAATTGCCTGGTTAAATTGTTGTGCTTCTGAGATATTAATGACAGGTTCTTCAAGATTTAAAGCCTTACGGTAAGGTTTTAGCCAAGCATTCATACGCTCAACTTGTTCATTGGTATACGTATGTTGCTCTGGTACAAATAAGTTTACGCCAAATGGTTGCGTTGTTAACGATCGAACTTGTTCTATTTCTTGTTCTAACTTTTCAGTTGTAAAGTAGCCTGCACCAATACATCCTAATCCACCTTTATTACTAACAGATGCCACAAGTTCTGGTGTTGTACTACCGGCCATACCTGCTTGAATAATGGGATATTGAATATTTAAAGATTGCGTTAGTCGATTGTTATACCACATTTAAAATCACCTTTTCTTTATTTTATGGTAATTACTATGCTTTTTTCACTTAAATAATTATTCAAAGTATTCCCTACTCCCATTTTCAGTAAACTTTGCTTGATACTTATCTAATTATTATTTTTTAAATAGAAATCAAAAACAAAAATTGCCATAAGCACAAAATCATTGGTCGAAATACTAGACCAGGAAATTTACCTCTTTTATTCCATAACACTACGTCAATAATGAAATAAATAACAATTAAAAAGGCCGAGATTAAAAACATAAAGCCTCCAAACCCTAACAAATTATCAGTAGTTTTGGTCAATTCTTGCGACATCATCCATTCCTTATTATGTATAAATCTTACTTTAGCTGAGTAAGCAACTATTAGAAAAGCGGCTCCAATTGAACCTGACCATGCAATTATATTAGACGATTGCAATTCGTCTTTCATTTCTTTCATTTCTTGCTTAGTAACTTTGTTAGTTTTACCGTGACCAGTTTTCACAAATACTAATTTTGTTTTGAATGGCCGTTTTACCAAATAATGACTTGATAAATAACACATCAATAAAAAAGGAAGAAGTGTTACAACAAAAACCAAGTTGTAAGTATGAATATCTTCCCCAGTAAAATGTATTAACAATTCAAGTAATGATGAATAAATTAAAAATATTCCTAAATACCAAATCTTCTTTTTCTTTTGAATCTGCCTTAGACTGATCATTGCTATAAAGATTAAACCAATTGAACCTAAAAATATAGCAAGATATTCAATAATGATAATCAAAGAATACCAATTCGCATAAAAGTCAAACATTGTAGAATCCTCTCAAAACATGTATTTTGTTAAATCAATTACTTTTTTAATATTATATATAAATATATCATCATAATAATAAACAATTAATATAAGTAAGTGTTAACTATTTTGAGATATAAAAAAGCACCAAAGCATTCACTTAGTTAGAACACTTTGGTACTTATGATTGTTATTAAGAAAAAGTTGGTAATATAGGTTAAATTAACCGATACTACCTTCCATTTCGAATTTAATTAAACGGTTCATTTCTACTGCATATTCCATTGGTAATTCTTTAGTGAATGGTTCAATGAAGCCCATAACGATCATTTCTGTCGCTTCTTCTTCAGAAATACCGCGGCTCATTAAGTAGAATAATTGTTCTTCTGATACTTTAGAAACTTTCGCTTCGTGTTCTAATGAAATATTGTCATTAAATACTTCATTGTATGGAATTGTATCTGAAGTAGATTCGTTATCTAAAATTAACGTGTCACATTCAATGTTAGAACGTGCACCTTTCGCTTTACGTCCGAAGTGAACGATACCACGATAGATTACTTTACCACCATTTTTAGAAATTGATTTAGATACGATTGTTGAAGATGTGTTAGGTGCTTTGTGAATCATTTTAGCACCAGCATCTTGTACTTGACCTTTACCAGCAAAGGCGATAGATAATGTACTACCTTTCGCACCTTCACCTAAAAGAACACAGTTAGGATATTTCATCGTTAACTTAGAACCTAAGTTACCGTCAACCCATTCCATGTTACCATTCTCATGCACAAATGTACGTTTAGTAACTAAGTTATATACGTTGTTTGCCCAGTTTTGAATTGTTGTGTAACGTACGTGTGCATCTTTGTGAACGATGATTTCTACTACTGCTGAGTGTAGTGAACTTGTAGTATAAACTGGTGCAGTACAACCTTCAACGTAGTTCACTGATGCACCTTCATCAGCAATAATTAATGTACGCTCGAATTGACCCATGTTCTCTGAGTTAATTCGGAAGTATGCTTGTAATGGTGTATCTAATTTAACATTCTTAGGTACATAGATGAATGAACCACCTGACCATACAGCTGAGTTTAATGCTGCGAATTTGTTATCAGCTGCTGGAATAACAGAAGCAAAGTATTCTTTGAATAGTTCTTCGTTTTCACGTAAAGCACTATCTGTATCTTTAAAGATGATACCTTTTTCTTCTAATTCTTTTTCCATGTTGTGATATACAACTTCTGATTCATATTGTGCAGAAACACCTGCTAAATATTTTTGTTCAGCTTCTGGAATACCTAATTTATCAAATGTACGTTTAATTTCTTCAGGTACTTCGTCCCATGAACGTTCTGTATGCTCTGAAGGTTTGACGTAGTATGTGATGTCATCAAAGTTTAATTCTGATAAATCGCCACCCCATTGAGGCATTGGCATTTTATAGAATAATTTTAAAGCTTTTAATCTGAAGTCAAGCATCCATTCAGGCTCTTCCTTCATTTTTGAAATTTCTCTAACGATATTTTCAGTTAAACCACGTTCTGATCTGAAAATGGAAACATCCTCATCGTGGAAACCATATTTGTAATCTCCAACATCAGGTGCTTTTTTAGCCATTTCAATCACTCCTTAAATATATTTAAAACGACGTGCGCGAGATTTTTAATATTTATTATTGTCTATTGTCATTGTAACAATATGCAACCTTCATAAAAAGTCAAACGTGTAAAAAGTTAAGGTAAAGCTTTAAATAAGATAATAAAGTCTTACACAAAACTGGCCGATTATTCTTCAGTCGAACCTTCTGCTTTACCTTCTTTTTCAACTGTTCCTTTTTCAAGTGCTTTCCAGGCTAATGTTGCACACTTGATGCGAGCTGGGAATTGAGATACACCTTGAAGTGCTTCAATGTCTCCCATATCTTCAGTGATTTCATAATCTTCACCAAGCATCATCTTAGTAAATTCTTGACTCATTTGCATCGCTTCACCTAGTGAATGACCTTTCACCGCTTCAGTCATCATAGATGCACTAGACATTGAAATAGAACAACCTTCTCCTTCGAATTTAGCATCGTTAATGATGCCATTTTCAATATCAAACGTTAATCTAATGCGGTCACCACAAGTAGGATTGTTCATGTCTACAGTCATTGAGCCATTATCTAAAACGCCTTTATTTCTAGGATTCTTATAATGATCCATAATTACAGATCGATAAAGTTGATCTAAATTATTAAAATTCATAAGAGAAAAACTCCTTCGTTTGTTTCAATGCTTCAACAAGTTGGTCTACATCTTCTTTAGTATTGTAAACATAGAAGCTTGCACGCGCAGTAGATGATACGTTCAACCATTTCATTAATGGTTGTGCACAATGGTGTCCAGCTCTTACAGCGACACCTTCAGTATCTACTGCAGTAGCAACATCGTGTGGATGAATATCAGCTAAGTTAAATGTGATAACACCGGCACGACGATCTTTAGGCGGACCGTATATTTCAAGTCCTTCAATCAATGACATTTGTTCATAAGCATATTCTGTTAATGCTTTTTCATGTTCATGAATAGCATCGAAGCCTATATTCTCAATATAGCGAATTGCTTCTCCTAAACCAATAGCTTGAGCAATGATTGGTGTACCTGCTTCAAATTTAGTAGGTAAGTCTGCCCATGTAGCGTCATATTTGCTTACAAAGTCAATCATATCCCCACCAAATTCAATTGGTTCCATGTCTTTTAATAAGTCACGTTTACCGTATAATACACCAATACCAGTAGGACCTAACATTTTATGGCCACTGAAACTGAAGAAATCAGCGTCTAAATCTTGAACGTCTATGTTCATGTGTGGCGCAGATTGTGCACCATCGACACTTATAATCGCACCGTGTTCATGCGCGATTTTAGCGATTTCTTTGACGTCATTAATCGTACCTAGAACATTAGATACATGTGCTATAGCTACGATTTTAGTGTTGTCATTAATTGTTGCCTTAACATCCTCAATATTTAATTCACCCTCTTCTGTCATTGGAATGAATTTTAATGAGGCATTTTTACGTTTAGCTAATTGTTGCCATGGAACAATATTGGCATGATGTTCCATTTCAGTAACAACAATTTCGTCGCCTTCTTCAATATTGGCATCTCCATAACTACGCGCAACAATATTAATTGCGGCAGTTGTTCCTCTTGTAAAGATGACTTCTTCAAAGTATTTAGCGTTAATGAAACGTCTTACAGTTTCACGAGCACCTTCGTATCCATCAGTAGCTAGTGAGCCAAGTGTATGCACACCACGGTGTACATTGGAATTGTATCGTTTATAGTAATCGTCTAATACGTTTAATACTTGAACTGGCGTTTGGCTTGTAGCTGTTGAATCAAGGTACGCTAATCTTTTTCCATTAACTTTTTGATCTAATATTGGAAAATCTTTAATAATTTCCTCAACATTTAATGAAGTTTCGGCCACTTTATTTCACGACCTTTCTTATATTAAAAATCTCTTCGGGATTGATAAGTTTATTTATTAACTTTAAGTTCGATAACTTCTCTTAATTGACGCTTAACATCTTCAATTGGTAATTCACGCACTACAGGGTCTAAGAAACCATGAATCACTAATCGTTCTGCTTCTTTTTGAGAAATACCACGACTCATTAAATAGTAAAGTTGTTCAGGGTCAACACGACCTACTGAAGCTGCGTGTCCTGCTTCTACATCATCTTCATCAATTAATAAGATTGGGTTAGCGTCACCTCTAGCATTCTCAGAAAGCATTAAGACACGTGACTCTTGGTTAGCGATAGATTTCGTACCACCATGTTTAATGTAACCAATACCATTAAATACAGATGATGCATTCTCACGCATTACACCATGTTTTAAGATATAACCGTTCGTTTCTTTACCATATTGAACAATTTTAGACGTTAAGTTGATTTTTTGGTCGCCTGTACCAACAACAACGGATTTAAGTTCACTTGTTGAACGATCACCAATTAAATTAGTTGTATTATCAATGATTTGACTACCTTCATTCATCAAACCTAATGCCCAATTAATTGATGCATCTGCAGCAGTTGTACCACGGCGGATGATGTGACCAGTAAAGCCTTTGTCTAAATAGTCAACTGAACCATACGTAATATTAGAGTTTGCACCTGCAATGACTTCAGAAATGATGTTAAGTTGGTTACCTTCACCACTTGCAGTTGATAAATAGTTCTCAACGTAAGTCACTTCAGCGCTTTCTTCAGTAACTATAATCACATGATTGAAGAAGCTAGCATTTTCATCATCATGTAACACAACATATTGGATAGGATCTTTAACAACGACATTCTTAGGTACATAAACAAACACACCACCATTAATTAAAGCCGTATGCAATGCAGTTAAACGATGTTCATCAACTGTAACTGCATCTGTCATTAAATATTTTTGTACTAAATCTCCATGATTAACTAATGCTTCAGATAAGCCTTCAATAATCACGCCATTATCTTGTGTTTCTTGTGATACTTGCGTATAAGCTAAAGCATTATTATGTTGTACGACTAAATTTTTAGTGTTTTCAACGTCAATAATGTTTTTAATCGCATCTGGAAGCTCTGATAAATCATTAAACGTTTGTCCTTCGACTTTATGTTGTTTAAATGAATCAAAGTCCCATTTTCTTAATTTCGTTTTATCTGGTTTTGGCATTTCTAAAGTTTCTGTTAATTTCAACGCTTTTTGACGTAACTCAGTCATCCAAGAAGGTTCATTGTGCGCTTTAGAATAATCAACAAGTTGTTCTTCAGAAATGTTTAAAGTTTCGGTTGTCATAACTCTCTTTTCCTCCTACTTGATGAAAAATTTTAGCAACTGTAACACAATCGAAATAATAACTTTGTTTATATATTCGATGTTTCAGTCTCACATATTCAATCGTCATTATTAATGCAAGTATTTACATTAATAATCTGCATCTAGTTTCATCATTTAAAAACAAACGACTGCTAGATTATTCTTTAGCACCAAATTCTTCTTTAACCCACTCATAGCCTTCTTCTTCAAGACGTTTAGCTAATTCAGGGCCGCCTGATTTAACTACTTTACCACCGTACATAACATGCACTTTGTCAGGTGTGATGTAGTTTAATAAACGTTGATAGTGTGTAATCATTAATGCACCAAATTCTTCACCGCGCATTTCGTTAATACCTTTAGATACAACTTTCAATGCGTCGATATCTAAACCTGAATCGATTTCATCAAGAATAGCGAATTTAGGTTCTAACATCATTAATTGTAAGATTTCGTTACGTTTTTTCTCACCGCCAGAGAAACCTTCGTTTAAGTAACGTTGAGCCATATCTTTATCAATATCTAAGAAATCCATTTCTTTATCTAATTTCTTGATAAATTGCATTAAGTTAATTTCTTGTCCTTCTTCACGTTTCGCGTTAATCGCTGAACGCATGAAGTCAGCATTCGTTACACCAGTGATTTCTGATGGATATTGCATTGCTAAAAACAGACCAGCTTTAGCTCTTTCATCAACTTCTAATTCTAAAATGTTAACACCGTCAAGTAACACTTCACCTTGTGTTACTTCGTATGATGGATGTCCCATAATCGCTGATGATAACGTTGATTTACCCGTACCATTTGGCCCCATAATTGCATGTATTTCGCCTGTATTAATAGTTAAATTAACACCTTTTAAAATTTCTTTATCTTCAATAGACACATGTAGGTCTTTAATTTCTAATGTTGATGACATTTATATTCCCTCCGTAAATATAAAGTTTTCTTAACTAGTTTATAATAATTTTAATTTGTAGTCAAAAAGACTTTGTGTACTTTAATACACTTCATTATAACGCAAATAGCCCTTAATATAAACTTATTAAAACTCTAAATTATAGTGATTATTTATCTAAAATAATTTTTATCTAAGACTCAATTTTTTCTTGCAACTGATAATCAAAGGCTTACAGTTCTCAATAGAAATAATTCAGACACAAACTCCATTCATTTAGTGCAATATTTATAAAAATTATAATATTACAATCTTAATATTTTATTATTCTTCAAATGTCTGTTATCATGCTATTTAACCTATTTCGAAAGGAGACGTTCATGCAAAATTTTAAGTGGATTAATATATTAAAAGGGTTCGGTATGGGAACAACCGATTTAGTTCCTGGAATTAGTGGAGGTACTATCGCGTTATTATTAGGCATATATGATGGCTTTATTTCTTCAATAAGCGGTATATTTTCCAAGCGATTTTGGCCTAGCTTAAAGTTTTTACTTCCTATATTAATTGGTATGGCTTTAGCAATTGGCATATTAAGTAACTTAATCAATTATTTATTAGAACATCATCAAGTGGTTACCATGTTCTTCTTTACAGGATTAATCATTGGTATTATCCCTTACTTATTAAGAACAGCAAAATTTAATAAAACATTTACAACAAAACACTACGGCATTATGTTAGTAGGTATCATTATTTTAGTAGTGATAACATTAATGAATTCTGGTAATCAAAGCGCTGATACATCACTAGATTTATCATTTGGTCTTATTATTAAATATTTCTTAGCTGGTGCATGTGCTTCAAGTGCAATGTTATTACCTGGTATTTCTGGATCATTCATGCTACTTGTATTTGGTACTTATGGAACAATTATGTTAGCCATTGCTGATTTAGTTAAATTAAACTTCGATGGCCTTCCAATATTAATAGTTGTAGGTTTAGGTGTATTAGCAGGATTCTTATTATCTAGTCGTATTATTAAATACTTCTTGCATCATCACTTCTATACCACATTCGCATTAATAACTGGATTCGTTATTGGTTCCGTCTATGCCGTTTTCCCAGGTCTTCCTCAAACTGGTGTTGAGTGGACACTTTCAATCATCACATTAATCGTCGGTTTTGCCGGCAGTTATTGGCTCGGTCAAATTACAGATGAAAATGTGTAATCAATAGTATTAAAAGATAAGGGAGTGGGGCAGAATTCTTTTTAAATTCGTTGTCCCACTCCCAACTTGCTTTGCTTGTAGAATTTCTTAGTGAAATTCTCTTTGTTGGGGCCCCGACTCCCAGCTTGCTTTGCTTGTAGAATTTCTTAGTGAAATTCTCTTTGTTGGGGCCCCGCCCGCAAGGGTGACTAGA
>NZ_JAESMI010000048.1:0-8185 GCF_017893095.1 Staphylococcus sp. GDX8P80P
AAAGCAGTCACTAATGAAGAAACACCAAATATCACAGCAAGCTCCAGTAACAAGTTTCCTTTTACTTCATCAAGATACATTTGCCACCAGCCTTCAAAAGTACCTTTTGGCCGTAAATCATATTGTGTATCGCATAGAATATCTTCTTTTAATGAAGATAGCACCTTCTTAGATACATAAGGTTCATCTAAAGATATGATAGGATAGTTCTCAGTGTTAATGACACCTACACCTTGATACATAGGTGATAGGGGTGTTTGAGCACGCATTTGTTGCAGAATGAAACCCAAGTCTCGTATATATTTTTCATTAACATTAAAGCCGAATTTGATAATGGTTGGAAGCTTTTGAGATGATAATATATCAGCTTCTTCAATTAATTCTGCATGATTGAAGTCTGATAGAATAATCTTTTCGACTTTAGAGTTAGGATCAATGAATCTGGCTGTTATGACAATTGGACTTGCGATAAACACATCTTGATTATCTGCATCTTTCTTTTTTGAAGGGATGGTTAAAAACCATCCCGCCATTGTCAAAGTTGCATTTCCATACTTTAAAGGTAAGTGTGAAGTGTTCATTAGAAGCTCCCTCCTTTATGATAGTTACTATTGTGATGAGGATTAGGACCTACTTTACGGTAAATTAAATTACCGCTAGAATCCTTGCCAATAATAACGAATGGAACACGTGGTGCGTGCTTCACAAAATACGCAAACCAGCGACCAACATCCTGTTGAACCTTAATTGAACAGATAACATGAGCCTTCATATTTAAATCGTGAAACGTAAACTGAGTACCCACAGGTAAATTAAATGCGACTCCCATAGCGCGTTTTTTTAATAGATAAAATTCTTTCGTTTTCATCATAAAAACCCTCCTAATAATTATTAAGCGTCAATCAATATTACATGTGCTTAGCACGTCAATGATTGATATAATAAGCATAAATGAAGCATTTTAATTAGACGCGGAACAAAAAATAGGGAGGGGGGGTATATATGATACCTACTTTAGAAGAACTTTTTGACAAGTATGGCAGCCTGACTGATATTTTAATATTTGATGTGATAGATAAAGTTTATGAAGATTTAGTGTTATTAAGAAGTTTAAGCGATTTAAATGAACATCAAAAGGTGGATAGAGTTTTATTTATTCAAAAATACTTTAGCCCTCATTTTGATTATTTGTTAGATGACTCTGAATTTAGAAGTATGAATAAAATTTACAGTAATCTAAATATCGTGACGTATTTCAATAGTCAAAACAATGAATTTAAACTTAAACCATTTATAAATGAAGAACAATTAAAATCATTACTTGCGATAAAGAAAGTAGATAAACATTTAAGCTATGATCCAACTATTACTTCAAAAAATTTAGAAGATATAAACAAAACGCAAAAAAGATTAGTTACAAAACTAGACAAACTTTATAATCGGTCAAAAAAAGAAAATGAATATGTACGGTTAGGAGAAAAGATATCATATACAAAATTGGAGAAGCTTTGGAAGTATTTATATAATGAGATTCAGTATTATAATCTTACTAATCAATTAATTAGTTATGTTGCTTTAGAAAAGGAATATGCATGGGCTTTTTTAAATGAATTATTTTATTTAATAGAATTATATTTGAAGGCATTTAAAAGACAAAAGAAAACGGAGCATGAATTTGAAGAAAGATTGAATGCATTTATTCAAACATACGTCATTAGTTTACTTATCGATATAAGATTACCGACTGTTAGGTTATATATTATTAGACATATTGTGGATGCATGCGAAAAAGAACCAGATAATCAAAAAAGAATTAAACTGATAGAGGAATCCATTAAAAAGTACAGATATGTAAAAGAACAGATTGAAAGATTTGGAAATGGGTTGAAAGAAGAATTATCAATCGCGACTTTGTCTATTGAACAGAATAAGTTAGAATCTAAAATTGAACATTATAAGGATTACTTCTATCCTAGAGAAAAAACAAAGTATAACAATATTGAATACAATGTATCATTGTTTTTTAAAGCTGTAGATGCTTTAAAGAAATAGTATTCCATGGACAATATTTATAGATATAATTAATTAGAGAGGGTTTAAGTTATGTTTAAAAGAAACAAAGTATAAATTTCTAATTATCTTTTTATATTTTCTTAAATGCTCGTAAAGCCTTATTCTATGTGCTTTCGAGTATTTTTACTGTAGGAAGATACTTCACGTTTCTTTGCATATTTCCTCATGTCTTAGCTGTCAGAAGTGGTAAATAAGTAGTAAATTCATTTGTACTACTAAGCAACAAGACGCTCCTGTTGCTTCTCTTTATTCAAGCGTTTCATTTCTGCCATTGCAGAATCGAATGTTGCATGTGCGTAATAGTTCAGCGTCATGGCTATATTAGCATGTCCCATAATGTACTGTAATGCCTTTGGATTCATTCCTGCATTTGCATAGTTGGTACAGAATGTATGTCGCAAACTATGTGGAGTGATGTGTGGCAATTTATCCTCGTTATACTTATTGTATTTCTTAACAAGACCTTTCATCATGCCGTTGTAATCACTTGCCACTTTTGGATAGTTCTTTCTATTAAGAAAGAGGAAATCACTATATCCATCAATCTCAACACGCTTATCATTCTTTCGATTCGCTAACACTCGCTTAAATGCTTGATAGGCTTCTTCAACCATAGGAACTTGACGTTCGCCACTTTTGGTCTTTGGTGTTTCAATGTAGTACCCAATTTCAGTATCTCTCAATAGCTGATGGTCTATATTGACAAGACGATTCTCAAAATCTAAATCTGGAAGTGTCAAACCACCAAACTCTGAAATACGAAGACCTGTTTTTAAGAGTATCAGAATTTCATCATAATTTTTGCTGTAGGTTTTATCAGCTTTTGCAAAGGCTAACAGTTTTTCTTCCTGTTCTTCTGTTAGTACGGTCTTAGGGACAGTATCATCATCAAGAACTGCTTTCAGTTGAAAGTCAAATGGATTCTTCCGAACACAATCATCTTGTATAGCAATATAGAATGAAGCCTTTAAAGAACGTTTGTAGTTATTGATGGTTTGATAAGCATAACCATTTTCACTCATTCTAATAGCCCATTCTTTAGCGTCTGATGGCTTAATACTGTCAATACTTCTTACACCTAACTTGTCTTTCTTCAAAATATCCATAAGATATTTGCGTCCAGTTTCAGTGTTTTTTCTAACCTTTGGTCTTTGAGCGTTCTGTTTTGCGTAAAGCTGGCAGAGTGTCATTTTCTTTCCTACAACATCAATACCATCATGAATGTCTTTCTGTAACTCTGCGATTTTCTCTCTAAGTGAGATACAATCACGCTTTCCTGCTGGTACTCGGTCTGTAGCCACAAGTTTCCACGAGTAAACAAATTGCGGTTCTCCAAATGAATCTATATATTTGTATAAGTATCTTCCGTCTTTTCGTTGGCTCTCTCCAGTCTTTAAGATTCGACCTTTATTGTCACGTCTTTTTTCTGACATGGCATTTGCTCCTTTCCTTTATGGAAAGAGCCTTGATACGACTTAATACTATTTTATCATATACAAGACCCTTTGGCGACGCTAGATTGCGTCCAATGTATCTATAATTTTTTCAAATTGTTTTCGTTTAATCTGAATACGATTGCCATTCATAATCAGCCAATTTGCATTTTTATTTTCCTCTGCCAAGCGTCGTAGCTTGTTTTCGCCAATACGAAAATATTTTGACGCTTCTTCAATGGTTAGGGTATAACGTTCCCAAATAGGAATGTCAGTCTGCTTCATAAAATCCTCCTTTCCAAATCACTTATTTGGATTTCATAAAAGTTGTTTTACCAGCAATCGAACAGCTTTAGCAAAGCTCACGGGAGTTCCACCCCTGCATGGTTCTCATGTAGCCATACTCATTGCCTGCGACGGTTTTATCACGCTCGGACTATTGACTGTATGGGAGTATCATTATCACGATAAGAATGTCGTTGCAGGCAATCCTGCTAAAGATTGCTTCTCGGATCACTAACATGAATCGCTCGCTATCTTTATAAGATAGGTCATGGCGGTTAGTTCCGTTGGCTCTTTTCTTATCGAAACGTATTCGATTACTTTTATTCAGTTTTCAAAGAACAATGGCTCGTTAGCCTATCAAAACACATTGAAAGCTCAATATGCTTTGGTGGAATAACAAACCTCCCTGTTCGGGAAGCGTGGAATGGTTTAGCACGCTTCCACGAAAGGAGAGAGGATATTACTTAATTTCAAATGACAAAATCTTTGTAATCAGTCTGGTTTCCATTCTTCCACGTAAGACTTCATCAACGACCATACTTTGATTGCCATATTCATCTTTCATAAGTCGTAGGGAACGCTTCGTTATGTACCCTCTGTAATGATGTAGAATCTGGTTAATCGCTTCGGTATCGCCATCTGTTGCCTTTACAATGAGAGGAAAGGGAATCATAGGATATTGTGTTTTCATTCTTCAAATTCCTCCATAAACTTTTTAATTAAGGCTAGTCCACTGGTTCTATGCCGATAGACAGTAGAACGGTTCAATTTCAACAGGTCTGCAATTTCTGAATCGCTCATGTCCATAAAGTAAAACAGCAGTAGAATTTCACGTTTCTTGTCTGGCAACTCACGTAATGCTTCACTCAACAAATCATTTTCAACGCCTACTGATAACCCATTGAGTGTAAAAATCTGAAAGTCAGTTGAATAGTTATCTGTTGTCGCAAACTGGCTAACAAGATAATCGCCAACATCCGAAAAGGACACCTCACGCTTTGCAATCCTTGAAAGATAAAGCATATAATTCTTTCGCTCGTCTTCCATAGCACGTTTACAGATATAGTCAAACTGATTTTCTATTGTGGTCTGAAAAGAAGATGGTTTCATGTTTCTCACCCCCTTTCTGTCTAGGAAAGGAAGTGAGCCTTGCTCGTTTATCTCCTTTCACTCTTAGTCCCAATGTGAAAGGGGGATTTGTTGCATTACTGATAAATAAACTTTGTAAAAAAGTTCTGAATAGCCAAAAAAGCATATAAACAGATTTATTTCTCTGTTTACATGCTTCTGTTATTCTATCTATATGATTTATAAAACCACATTGGTGGACGTACTTATCTATTGCAGATAGACGACTTTTTTTGACAAGAACCCAATGTAAGGAAATTTATTGTATATGATGTACTTCATGGCGACGTTGACCTCCAACAAACCGCCATTTGGAAGTAATATACAATATTTTAACAGCGTAAATAGCACTACCATATAACGGTTTTTTTTATTGGCGTTTAGTAGTGCTTTTTATTAAATATAAACCTATAAACCATATAACACGTTTTTCTATACCTGTTTTTAATTCAGTAGGAACAATAAAATGTATAGAGGTGGTCTACTATGCGTAAAAAAGAAGATAAATATGATTTTAGAGCCTTTGGTTTAGCCATTAAAGAAGCTCGATTGAAACGAGGTTTAACTCGTGAACAAGTGGGAGCATTGATTGAAATTGACCCACGGTACTTAACTAATATTGAAAATAAAGGGCAACACCCCAGCATACAAGTTCTTTATGACCTTGTATCGTTACTTCATGTTTCCGTTGATGAATTTTTCTTACCTGCTAATAACTTGGTAAAAAGCACCCGACGATTACAGATAGAGAAATACATGGATAGCTTTACAGACAAAGAACTATCCTTAATGGAATCTTTAGCCAGCGGTATCAACGAAGCAAGAAACATCGAAGACTAATTAAAAGAATCCATACATAACGGAAAGAGCCGATAAAATGAGATTGTATTAATCTCATTTTATCGGCTCTGCGTCTTTGCGTCTGGCTCTGTAATCACAGTTACTTTGAACTGCTTTATTTCAATTAAATTTTCTTGTCTGCATTTCGGACAATAGAGGGGGAATTTTTTTAATTCAGTATCTTCCCTTATCTTTAATCGTGTTTTATTTCCACATACAGGACACAATATCCACTTGTAGTTTATAATAACTATCTCCTCCTTTACACTTTAATTCAAATCTTTATTAAAAAATATTTCATCTTATTTAACAAGAAACCATATTTATATAACAACATAAAATACACTAAGTTATTTTATTGAACATATATCGTACTTTATCTATCCGACTATTTGGACGACGGGGCTGGCAAACAGGTTCACCGGTAGTAACATGGTACCCTTTTAACTCTGTTAAACAAACACTACGTCCATTTGTAAAGAAAGTTAAATCACTACGATATTCTTGAATACACCGAGCAGGGATTTCTCCACTAAGAATGACCTCATTATTTTTCAATTGAGTGTCTACGATGTTCGCACAATATTTAGGAGCATCGTTGTATGCTCGTGAAAGATATTCCTGTGGCGCATAAATTTTAAAACTAAGATATGGCTCTAACAATTCTGTTCCAGCTTTTTTTAAGACTTGTTCCAATACAATAGGAGCAAGCATCCGAAAATCTGCTGGAGTACTAACAGGGCTATAGTATAAACCGTACTTAAAACAGATTTTACAATCCGTCACATTCCAACCATATAATCCTTGTTCGCAACCATAGCGTATCCCTTCCATAACTGCATTTTGAAATGATTGATTTAAGTATCCAAGAGAAACCGAGCTCTCATACTGCATTCCACTTCCCAACGGAAGCGGTGATACAGATAAACCAATGGAAGCCCAGAAAGGATTTGGCGGCACTTCGATGTGAATGGTATATTCTGCATTTTTTAACGGTCTCTCCATATAAATGACTGTAGGCTCTTTTAGTTCTATCTCCACATGATACTTTTCTTGCAACAGTGCACTAATCACTTCCATTTGTACTTTCCCTAAGAAAGAAAGTATAATTTCATGTGTCGTAGAATCCACGTAATATCGTAGAAGCGGATCACTATCTGAGATTTCCAAAAGGGCATCAAGCAACATTTCTCTCTGTTCAGGTTTACTCGGTTCAACAGTTGTTTGTAGTAGAGGGTGCGGATTTTCAATCTTTTTTCTCTGTGGCAATAGTTTTGTATCTCCAAGAACACTATTTAACTTCAAAAACTCATTTTGCAAAATAACAATTTCTCCAGAATAAGCTCTATCAATCTTACATAATTCACCATTTATTGAAGTATACATTTCTGTAACTTTTATTTTTTCTTTTTCTGATACTCTAACCGAATCTCGTAAATGTAGTACTCCACTATAAAGGCGTATATATGCAAGACGTTGTCTTTTTTTTGTATATTCAATTTTGAAAACATTTCCGCAAAGTTCAGACGGACCTCGATGTGTTGATGAATAAAATTTATTAGTAATAACTTCTATAAGGTTATCAATCCCTATATTACTTTTTGCACTTCCATGATAAAGAGGGAACAGAGAACAATTCTGAAATCTTATGCTTTCCTCTTGTTCGAGTTCCAATGCTTCTAATGATTTACCGGACATATATTTCTCTAAAAGGTCATCGTTTCCCTCTATTACCGTATCCCATTGTTCAGATTCGGTAAAGTTCGTCACACACATATTAGGATACAGTTCTACCTTCTGTTTGATTACAATTTCGGCAGAAAGTTTCTCTTTAATATCCTGATAAACCGTTGATAAATCAATTCCATTTTGGTCAATCTTATTGATAAAAAAGATTGTGGGAATCCCCATTTTCCTAAGTGCATGAAATAATATACGAGTTTGTGCTTGTACGCCATCTTTTGCAGAAATCAGTAGAATTGCCCCATCTAAAACTGATAATGAACGATATACTTCTGCTAAGAAATCCATATGTCCTGGCGTGTCTATGATGTTCACCTTCGTATTTTCCCACTGAAAAGAGGTTATTCCTGTCTGAATTGTAATTCCTCTCTGACGTTCTAAAAGCGTATTATCCGTCCTCGTTGTACCTTTGTCCACGCTTCCTAATTCTGTAATCGCTCCACTGTTATATAATAAGCTTTCTGTTAAGGTAGTTTTTCCTGCATCAACATGAGCTAAAACTCCAATATTAATAATTTTCATGTGATTTTCCTCCATTCAAAAACCCAAAAGGGCATAAAAATCCCAGTGATAAATACTTTTATCACTGGGATTTTTATGCATAACCATAGGTATACAAAGCATACAGATATTCTCTGGATACATTAGAATCACATGATAAATGTATTATTAAACTGGGTACA
>NZ_JAESMI010000049.1:0-555 GCF_017893095.1 Staphylococcus sp. GDX8P80P
TTATTAAATTCAGCTAACGTTTGATTATCTAAGTCTTTACGGTCGACTAAGAAAATCACTTTTTTAATATTTTCTTCTTGTGATAATAATTGACTCGCTTTAAATGAAGTCAGTGTTTTACCACTACCTGTGGTATGCCAAATGTAACCATTGTTATTTGTTTCTAACGCACGATTTAAAATAGCCTCAACCGCATAGACTTGATAAGGACGTAATGCCATTAGAATTTTATCTGTTTCATTGACAATCATATAACGACTAATCATCTTAGCAATGTGACATGGTTCTAAGAAGTCTTCAATAAAGTCTTTAAGATAGTTAATACGCTCATTTTGTTCATTACTCCAATAAAACATTTGTCCCTTAAAGATTTCACGATCACTATTGGCATAGTAGCGTGTTTCCATTTTGTTACTAACGACAAATAATTGTATGTATCGGAATAAACCAGTATAGTTTTGACGGCGATAACGCTCAATTTGATTAAATGCTTCCGTAATCGCTACCCCACTACGCTTCAATTCTATTTGAACTAATGGTAAACCATTAACTAAT
>NZ_JAESMI010000050.1:0-972 GCF_017893095.1 Staphylococcus sp. GDX8P80P
TGATCCACTTAATGACGTGCTTGTACTTGTTGAATCACTCACGCTTGTTGACGTTGATGCACTATCTGATGTGCTTGCACTTGTTGAGTCACTCACACTTGTTGACGCTGAATCACTTAATGATGTGCTTGCACTTGTTGAATCGCTCACGCTTGTTGACGTTGATGCACTATCTGATGTGCTTGCACTTGTTGAATCGCTCACACTTGTTGATGTTGATTCACTTAATGACGTACTTGTGCTTGTTGAGTCACTCTCACTTGTTGATGTTGATGCACTCAATGATGTGCTTGCACTTAATGAGTCTGAAAGACTCGTACTTGTTGATTCACTTAATGACGTGCTTGCGCTTGTTGAGTCACTCTCACTTGTTGATGTTGACGCACTTAATGATGTGCTTGCACTTGCTGAGTCTGAAAGACTCGTACTTGTTGATTCACTTAATGACGTGCTTGCACTTGCTGAGTCTGAAAGACTCGTACTTGTTGATTCACTTAATGACGTGCTTGCACTTGTTGAATCGCTCACACTTGTTGATGTTGATCCACTTAATGACGTACTTGTACTTGTTGAATCACTCACGCTTGTTGACGTTGATGCACTATCTGATGTACTTGTGCTTGTTGAATCGCTCACACTTGTTGATGTTGACGCACTCAATGATGTGCTTGCACTTGTTGAATCACTCACACTTGTTGATGTTGACTCACTTAATGATGTGCTTGCACTTGCTGAGTCTGAAAGACTCGTACTTGTTGATTCACTTAATGACGTGCTTGCACTTGCTGAGTCTGAAAGACTCGTACTTGTTGATGTTGATGCACTAACTGATGTGCTTGCACTTAATGAGTCTGAAAGACTCGCACTTGCTGATCCACTTAATGACGTACTTGCACTTGTTGAGTCACTCACACTTGTTGATGTTGACGCACTCAATGATGTGCTTGCACTTGTTGAGTCACTCACGCTTGT
>NZ_JAESMI010000051.1:0-930 GCF_017893095.1 Staphylococcus sp. GDX8P80P
TGTTGAGTCACTCACACTTGTTGATGTTGACGCACTCAATGATGTGCTTGCACTTGTTGAGTCACTCACACTTGTTGATGTTGACGCACTCAATGATGTGCTTGCACTTGTTGAGTCACTCACACTTGTTGATGTTGACGCACTCAATGATGTGCTTGCACTTGTTGAATCACTCACGCTTGTTGACGTTGATGCACTATCTGATGTACTTGTGCTTGTTGAGTCACTCACACTTGTTGATGTTGATCCACTTAATGATGTGCTTCCACTTATTGAATCACTCACACTTGTTGATGTTGATCCACTTAATGACGTACTTGTACTTGTTGAGTCACTCTCACTTGTTGATGTTGACGCACTCAATGATGTGCTTGCACTTGTTGAATCACTCACGCTTGTTGATGTTGATCCACTTAATGACGTGCTTGCACTTGTTGAGTCACTCACACTTGTTGATGTTGATCCACTTAATGAGTCTGAAAGACTCGTACTTTCTGATCCACTTAATGATGTGCTCATACTTGTTGAATCACTCACACTTGTTGACGTTGATCCACTTAATGATGTGCTTGCGCTTGTTGAGTCGCTCACACTCATTGATGTAGATGCACTTAATGATGTGCTTGCGCTTGTTGAGTCACTCACACTTGTTGATGTTGATGCACTCAATGATGTGCTTGCACTTGCTGAGTCTGAAAGACTCGTACTTGTTGATTCACTTAATGACGTACTTGTGCTTGTTGAGTCACTCACACTTGTTGACGTTGATCCACTTAATGACGTGCTTGCGCTTGTTGAATCACTCACGCTTGTTGACGCTGAATCACTTAATGATGTGCTTGCACTTGCTGAGTCACTCACACTTGTTGACGTTGACTCACTTAATGATGTGCTTGTACTTGTTGAATCACTCACGCTTGTTGATGTTGA
>NZ_JAESMI010000052.1:0-37604 GCF_017893095.1 Staphylococcus sp. GDX8P80P
TAAATTGACAACTCAACATTTGAAAAAAGGGCGATAAGCATTACATCTTATCACCCATTTAAACTATATCTTAGTTTGATTCAACAGTAGTATTTTCTTCAGTTGATTCTGCTTCTTGAGATTCTTCTTTTTCATCTAAATTGATGTTTTGCTCTGCAGCTACTTCATCGTTAGAAACACCTTGTTGACCTTCTAAGACAGCGTCAGCCATTTTACCAGTTAATAATTTAACGGCACGAATAGCGTCGTCGTTCGCTGGGATAACATAATCAATTTCATCTGGATCACAGTTAGTGTCAACAATACCAACGATTGGAATATTTAATTTACGTGCTTCAGCAATCGCGTTGCGCTCTTTACGAGGGTCAACTACGAATAATGCTTGAGGCATTGATTTCATATCACGAATACCGCCTAAGAATTTGATTAAACGGTCGTATTCTTTTTTAAGTTCAACAACTTCTTTTTTAGGTAAAACGTCGAATAAACCGTCTTCTTCCATTTTCTCGATTTCAGAAATACGTTTAATACGTTTAGAAATTGTTTTATAGTTAGTTAAAATTCCGCCTAACCATCTTTGGTTAACGTAGAATTGACCAGCACGTTCTGCTTCAGCTTTAACTGATTCTTGTGCTTGTTTTTTAGTACCAACGAATAAGACTCTACCGCCATCTTCTGATACTTGTTTGATGAAGTTATAAGCTTCTTCAACTTTTTTCACTGTTTTTTGTAAGTCAATGATATAGATACCATTTCTTTCAGTGAAGATATATTTTTTCATTTTTGGGTTCCAACGGCGTGTTTGGTGACCGAAGTGAACACCGGCTTCTAGTAATTGTTTCATTGAAATTACTGCCATTTTAAATTCCTCCTAGTGGTTATTTACCTCCATAATAAACTCATATAAAGACAATGATTGAATTGCACCCTCTACATGTGCGTTTATTATGTGTGTATTGGCTTTATAGCCGACAACAATAATATCATATTTTTAATTGCCGTGCAACGTTAAATTATTGATTACGTAAATACGTAACACTTTCGATATTTCGAGCAATTAAAAAACTGCTGCAGATGTATATTTTAGCCTCGCAGCAGTTAAAACTTCAATTTATTAGAATAATTATGCTAATACTAATTATTTATTACGTTCTAATTCTTCAAGGAATTTTTCTTTTTTAACTTTAATAAAGGTACCTTTCATCCCTAAGGATCGTGATTCGATTACACCAGCACTTTCAAGTTTACGTAATGCGTTAACGATAACTGAACGTGTGATACCTACTCTATCTGCTACTTTAGAAGCAATAAGTAAGCCTTCATTACCACCTAATTCTTCAAAGATATGCTCAATAGCTTCTTTTTCTGAATAAGATAATGAATTAATTGCCATTGTAATAGCTGCTTTATCACGTGCTTCTTTTTCAACTTCATTATGCTTCTCACGTAAAATTTCCATTCCAATTACTGTAGCAGCATATTCACCTAATACTAAATCATTTTCATTAAAGTCATCTTTAACACGACCAAGTACTAATGTACCTAATCTTTCTCCCCCACCGAGAATAGGGAATACAGTCGTACGACTATCGTTAAATAATTCTTTGTCTTCTGGAGGGAATACTGTTAATTCATTATTAATATCAATATTTGATTCAGTTTGTCTAACATCCATTAATAGTTCAGTATACTCACTAGGAATATGTTTACTTTCTAACATGTCATTGATTCTTTGACTCTTTAAAAGTTCATTTAAACTTGAACCTAAAATTTTGCCTCTACGTGAAACAATAAATACGTTCGTTACAGTGACGCTACTAATTGTTTGAGCAACGTCTTTAAAGTCAACGGCAATACCCTTATGTTTTTGTAATAGTGTATTTAATTCTCTAGTTTTAGATAATAAGCTCATAAAATTTCTCCTTTATTTATATTATAAAATAAATGCACTTAAATCTTTATTTGTTGAAATAGATTTCAACTTATCATCAACATATTGTGGTGTTATATCTACTACAGCATTTGGCATGCTAGGTGCCTCAAATGATAAATCTTCAAGCATTTTTTCTAGGATTGTGTGTAAACGACGCGCACCAATGTTATCAGTATCTTGGTTTACTTGATAAGCCATTTCAGCTAATCTTGTAATCGCTTCCTCGGTAAAGTTCACAGTGACCTCTTCAGTTTGGAGTAGTGCCTCATATTGCTTAATAAGTGATAGTTTAGGTTCTGTTAATATTCTGTAGAAATCATCCACAGTTAAGCTTTCTAATTCTACTCTAATCGGGAAACGACCTTGCAATTCAGGTATTAAATCGCTAGGTTTAGATACGTGGAATGCCCCCGCACCAATAAATAGCATATGTTCAGTATTTACAGTACCATACTTAGTTTGAATCATGCTACCTTCTAAGATTGGCAAGATATCTCGTTGAACACCTTGTCTTGAAACATCTTGACCACTATTAGCATTATTCGTTGCTACTTTGTCAATTTCATCAATGAAGATAATACCCATTTGTTCTGCCAACTCTAATGCTTCTTGATTCGCCGTCTCTTGGTCTATTAACTCATCCGCGAAATCATCAGCTAAAATCTTACGCGCTGTTTTAACAGGCACTTCACGTTCAACCTTGCGTTTAGGCATGAGTTGATTCATCATATCTTGCATTTGCTGATTTTGATTAGTACCTAGCATTCCAAGCGCACCTGGATCTTGTTCAACTTTAATTCTAACTTTCTCTTCTTCAAGTTTACCATCTAATAATTGTTTTTTGATTTCTGAACGCTTCGTTTTAATTTCTTCAGTTGGTGTTTCTTCTTCCTCATCATCATTATTACCAAAGTTTGGAATTGCGCCACCAAATAATGACTCTAATGGATTGTTATTGTTTGATGCTTTTTTCTTCATACTTGGCACTAATAATTTAACTAATTTTTCATTTGCTTTATTAAGCGCTTCATCTTTGACCAAGTCTTTCTTTTGATCTTTAACTAGTCTTACTGCCACATCCACTAAATCACGAACCATACTCTCAACATCTCGTCCAACGTAACCTACTTCAGTAAACTTAGTGGCCTCCACTTTGATAAATGGGGCGCCGACAACCTTAGCCATACGTCTAGCTATTTCCGTTTTACCAACACCAGTTGGACCAATCATTAAAATATTCTTAGGAGCGATTTCTTGTTTAGTTTCTTCGTCAAGCAAACTTCTTCTATAACGATTTCTTAACGCAATGGCAACTTTACGTTTAGCATCATCTTGCCCAACTATATATTCATTTAATTTAGATACGATATCTTTAGGTGTTAATTTTATACCATTTGCATCCATATCTTTTACCTCCAACCTAATATACGTCCATTTATATTCATTTCCATTTGTTTAACGTTAAAGTGTTTCCACTATAATATTATCATTAGTGAACACACAAATGTCAGATGCAACTTTCAAACTTTCATAAGCCATTTCTTTTGCTGACAAATGACCAGCATGGCGTTTCAATGCTCTTCCAGCACTTAATGCGTAGTTTCCACCTGAACCAATTGCGATTAAATCATCATCTGGCGCAATCACTTCTCCAGTTCCGCTCACCACTAATATTGCATCTTTGTCCATTACAATTAGCATTGCTTCCAATTGACGCAGTTGTTTATCCCCACGCCATTCTTGTGCTAGCTCAACAGCTGCACGTTCTAAGTTACCACTAAATTGTTGTAGCTTTGATTCGAATTTCTCGAACAATGTGAAAGCATCTGCAACACTTCCAGCAAAACCAGCAAGCACTTTCCCTTCGTATAATCTACGAACTTTACGTGCTGTTTGTTTCATAATGACTTGCTCACCAAGTGTCACTTGTCCATCACCAGCCATTGCCGCTTCACCATTGTGTCTAACAGCATAAATCGTTGTTGCATGTAATGATGTTTTACTCATTTATTTACTCTCCTTTTTCGCTCGAGGATGTGCATTTAAATACACTTTACGTAATTGTTGATTAGATACATGTGTATATCGTCCAGTGGTTGATAGATTTACATGTCCTAATAAAGATTGTACCGTTCTCAAATCCGCTCCTTGATTGAGTAAGTGTGTTGCAAACGTATGTCTAAGTTTATGGGGATGAATTTCTGTCACTCCTGCTGTACGTTTTACAACATCATTTAATACATACCTAACGCCCCTTTCAGTTATAGGTGCGCCATTCATATTAACTAACAAATATGAATGTTTGGCATGTTGTATCGGTTTGAATTCACTTAAATATTGTTCAATACTTTGACGACAAAATTCTCCAAACGGAGCAAATCGCTCTTTGTTTCCCTTTCCTAGTACCTTTACACCAGGTAAAGACATATTAATATCTTTAAGTTGTATATTTACTAGTTCTGAAACACGTATACCAGTTGCATATAATAATTCTAAAATAACTCGATCACGTAATCCCTTTTTAGAATCTTGAGCTACAGTTTTAAATAAAGCCTCCATCTCTTCTTCATAAAAAAACTGTGGTAAATAGTTTTCCTTCTTAGGATGAACCAGTTGAACAAAAGGATTGATGATTGTCTCATCTTGTGTCATCCAAAACTCATAGAAAGTTCTTAACGTTGAAATCTTCCTTGATACAGTAGTACGTTTCAAATTTTGCGAATATAAATAACTTAAATAATTTCGAGCATCTTTATATTCAAAATTTCTTAGGCTTAATAACTCTTGATCTAAAAAACGATTAAATTGTACTAAATCATCATGATATGATTTTAAAGTATGGTCGGAGAAATTCCTTTCAACTTTGAGCATATTTAAGAATATAACTTGGATTTCTTCCACTTAAAAATCCCCTCCATCATATGCATTTTAGCATATAACATGAAAGGGACTAAAACAATTAGCTATAGAATTCAAAATCTTTTGAGAATTCTTTAAAACTTTGAATTGACACATTTTCTATCAATTATAAAGTTTATATTATTTTTAAAGTGTTTTCTTATAATTTTCTAAATATTCGAGTGCTCTATTTGCTTGTGCCTCGTAACGTTCTTTTTTATCTTTGATACGTTTTTCAAGTGATGGGAGTAAACCAAAATTAGCATTCATAGGTTGGAAATTCTTTTCATTTTTGGCATGTGAGATGTAATATGCCATACTACCTATCATTGTTTCTCTTGGGAATATTACTTCACCTTTATCTAATATTTTATGAGCTAGATTGATGCCAGCAACAAGGCCACTTGCTGCACTCTCAACATAGCCTTCAACACCTGTCATTTGACCTGCAAATTGAATTCGATCTTCTTTAATCAATTCATACTTTTCATTTAACACATCAGGAGAGTTAATAAAAGTATTTCGATGCATGACACCATATCGAACGATATCTACATTTTCTAAACCAGGGATAAGGCGAATGACTTCTTTTTGAGCACCCCATTTTAAGTGCGTTTGGAAACCAACAATATTATATAGTGTGCCTGCAGCATCATCTTGTCTTAATTGAACAACAGCAAATGGACGTTTGCCTGTTTTTGGGTCTTCAAGTCCCACTGGTTTCATAGGTCCAAATAATAATGTTTTACGTCCACGTTCAGCCATTACTTCAAAAGGCATACATCCTTCAAAGTATTTTTCTTTTTCGAATTCATTTGTTGGTGCAACCTCTGCTTCAAGTACTGCATCATAAAAGCGATTGAATTCTTCTTCCGTCATTGGACAATTAAGATAAGCTGCTTCACCTTTATCATAACGTGATTTCAAATACACTTTATCCATATCTATGGATTCTTTTTCAATTATTGGAGCGGCAGCATCATAAAAATAAAGTTGATCTTTACCAGTAATGTCTACGATCTCTTTAGCTAAATTTTCAGTAGTTAATGGGCCCGTAGCAATAATCGTATACCCTTCAGGAATACTATTTATTTCTTCATTAATTACTGTAACGTTCGGATGATTTCTTAAAGTTTCAGTAATGTAACCAGAAAAATCATGTCGATCAACTGCTAATGCACCACCGGCAGGCACTCTCGCTTTATCAGCAGCAGAAATAATTAACGAATCTAATCGTCTCATTTCTTCTTTTAGTACACCTACACCATTTGTTAAAGCATTTCCACGAAGTGAGTTAGAACATACTAGTTCTGCAAATTTATCAGTATGATGCGCTGGTGTTTGTTTAACAGGACGCATTTCAATCAAATTAACCTTGATTCCTCGTTGAGCTAATTGGTAAGCAGCTTCTGAACCAGCTAAGCCTGCGCCAACAATATTTACAGTTTGACTCATGGTTTTCCTCCTTTTAATTTCTATCTATTTTTGAACTTCTTCTTTGTAATCACAGTTAGAACATATAACTTGTGAGCTACGTCCTTTTTTATGTTCCATTAAGTAATGATTACACTTAGGACAATCACGGCCAACAGGTTTATCCCAAGAAATAAAATCACATTCGGGATAATTTGAGCAACCATAGAATAATCTATTTTTCTTAGATTTTCTTTCAACAACATCTCCATCTTTACATTTAGGACATGTAACACCAATCGTTTTAATGATTGCTTTCGTATTTCTACAATCTGGGAAGTTTGAACATGCCATGAATTTACCATAGCGTCCCATTTTAATTACCATAGGCGAACCACAAACTTCGCAATCTTCACCGGCTGGTTCATCTTTAATTTCAACTTTTTCCATTTCTTCCTCAGCACGTTCAACGTCTAATTTGAAACTTCCATAAAAGTTATCAATTACTTTTCTCCACCCGATATCTCCTTCAGCAATTTTATCCAATAATGTTTCCATATTAACCGTAAATTCCACATCAATAATTTCAGGGAAATAGTCCTTCACTTGTTCGTAAACGATTTCACCTAATTCTGTAGGAACAAATCGTTTGCTTTCAAGTTTGACGTAATTACGTTTTTGAATTGTATCAATAGTAGGTGCGTAAGTTGATGGTCTACCGATTTTTAGTTCTTCTAATGTTTTGACTAAACGTGCTTCTGTATATCGTGGCGGTGGTTGTGTGAAGTGTTGTGCTGGTTCAATTTGCGTCGCAGTTACTTCATCACCTTTACTTAAATTTGGTAATTTGTTTTCTTTCTCATTATCTTTATCATCTTTGGCCTCAACATAAAGTGTCATGAAACCTTTAAATTTAATTGTTTGACCGTTCGCTCTAAATTTAATGTTATTTTGAGTAACATCTAAAGCAACCGTGTCTAGTATTGCTGGTGCCATTTGACTAGCCACAAAACGTTCCCAAATCAATTTATATAAACGATGCTGATCTCTCGTTAAGTACGATTTCATTTCATCAGGTGTGCGTAAAGTGCTCGTTGGACGAATTGCCTCATGGGCATCTTGGTCACCTTGTTTACCTTTCGCTGTTCGATTAGAAATATAATCTTTACCATACTTATCTTCAATATATTTTTTTGCTTCGTCTTTTGCTGTTTGTGAAATACGAGTAGAGTCCGTTCGCATATATGTGATTAATCCAACTGTGCCTTGTCGTTTTAGATCAATACCTTCATATAATTGTTGCGCAAGCATCATTGTTTTTCGCGCTTTAAAGTTCAACTTACGCGCTGCTTCTTGTTGTAATGTTGATGTTGTAAACGGATTAGCAGGATTTCTAGTTTTTTCCTTTTTATTCACATTTGTTATTTCAAATTTATCGCCGTCTAATTCAGTTGTGATTTTTTCAACATCTTTTTTAGTTTTTAACTTAAATGGTTTGTTTTTATAATGAAGAAACTTAGCAGTAAATTTTGATTTTTTATATCTAAATTCACCTTCTATAGACCAATATTCTTCAGGCTTAAAGTTACGAATCTCGTTTTCTCTATCGATAACTAATCTTAAAGCAACAGATTGAACACGTCCTGCTGAAAGTCCTTTTTTCACTTTCTTCCATAAAACTGGTGAAATGTTATAACCAACTAATCTATCTAAAATACGGCGTGCCTGTTGTGCATCTACTAAATTCATTTCAATGCCGCGAGGGTGTTTGAAACTTTCTTTTACCGCATCTTTTGTAATTTCATTAAATACTACTCTGTTTTCTTTTGTATCATCAAGTTCTAAAATTTTTGATAAATGCCAAGCAATCGCTTCACCTTCACGGTCAGGGTCACTCGCAAGAAAGACATTTTTAGCTTTCTTAGCGTATTTTTTTAAATCTTTTACTACTGGACCTTTACCGCGAATTGTAATATATTTCGGTTCAAAATTATCTTCTACATCGACACCCATTTGACTTCTTGGTAAATCTCTAACGTGTCCCATAGAAGCTATCACTTTATACTTTTTACCTAAATATTTTTCAATGGTTTTAGCTTTTGCAGGCGACTCAACTATGACTAAATTATCTGCCAAAGTGAATTCCCCCTTGCTATTTCAATTACTAAAGATAAATGATAAACGGTCAATTTTGATTTTGTCAATGTTTAAATTCTTTTTATGTGTTTTTTAAACTTATTTTAATAATATAATTAGCTATATATTAGAAATAAATGCACATTATTTATACAATAAAACGGCTATATTTAAGAATATTAATAATCACAAGTGATATCATCTGCTTTAGTAACAATCATCGCTCCTTCTTGTGCACGTCTCAAATTCCCTTTCGTTAATGGGTTGAAAAATGAGCCTGGCAGTACGTATACATTTCTATTTTGTTCTAGTGCACAATCAATAGTAATTTGACTACCACTCTTAACCTGAGCTTCAGTAATTAGTACACCTTTAGAAAGACCACTTATCAATCGATTGCGTTGCGGAAAGTAATAGCGTCTGATACGTTCAAAGGGTGGATATTCACTTATGACTAATCCTTTTTCTTCAATTATATTGCGTAATTTTTGAGTTTCTTTGGGATAATGATGTAAATGGCCATAACCTAAGATAGCTATAGTGGGAAGATGGTATTTTAATGCGAATTGATGCGCCATACTATCGGCACCTTTCGCTAAACCAGAAATGATTGTTAAAGGAATATGCATAAATTGTGGAAATAAGTATTGAATCGCTTTAGCAGAATACTGTGTTGCACTTCTTGAGCCTACAACGCCTAATGTATTTAACGATGTTAGCAAGTTAATCTTACCGCGGTAAAATAATACAAATGGATAATCGTAAATTTCTTTTAATAGTTTAGGATAGTTCCCATGAAATATTGTTATAAAATTTATATTGTATTGGTTAAGAAATGATAGAATATCTTTCTCGTCCAGATCATAGAATTTATTGTAACAATGGCCTTGGTGATATAGAGTGTCCCAGATTTTAATTGTGCCAATTTGGTCATTATTAGAGTAGCTAAAAAAGTCAGGATACAATCTTAATAAATGATGAAGATGTTGTGTCGTATATCCCGCCCATATCAATTTCAAAAGTATCATATCGTTGTTAATCATGAAGTCGTCTCCTTTGATAACATTATAGAATAAATATGTCTTGGTGCACATTTCAATTACAATACAATTTAGCACAAATATTCATTAACACTTAATGAGTAATTTCTATATTGAATTATGTAAACCATCCAATATAGTTTAAAACAAATTAATAATCTGAAACTTAAAAGTCTCAGATTATTTTGTAGTTATCATGTTACATGTGTCCGCAGATGAAAGGTTCAAGTTGACGTTAATTTAGTTGTTCCCAATTAGTTTTACTCATTTTCGGTATAGCTTGTATAAACATTTATTGACTGGCTTAATAAAATCCCCTACATATTCCTCAATAAAGGCATTAAATCCTTTTTTAAACTGTTGCACACCATAATCTTCTGCTTCATTGCCAAAGTCACCAGTAATACCATAGAAATTGTACCGATTAATACCTAGTTGTTTCGCATGACATATCATATCCCATTGTAATCGATATGCCCCCATAAATTCATTATATTTAGGATTTGAGCCACTTGATAAATAATACATTTCATGCGCATTATGAATAAATAATGCCGCTGCTAAATCTAATAATGTACCATCTGCAATGATTAATTGTTCAGTTTTTCTAATTTTATTATGCGTGCTATCTAATTGCTGTTTAATTTGTTGATATTTCACTTTTGTCTTTTTTGAATTGACATTGACATCTAGCATTTGTTTGATTTCAGTCATCGCACATTCTAAATCATTAGCTTTGGACTTTAAGGTTCTTACATAATGATTTAAATCAATATAAGCTAGTTTCAAACACGCATTGTCTCCATAAGTGTCTAACATCTTTCTGAAATAGGGTTCTTCTTGAAAATGGAAACCATGTTTTTCTTCAGCCATGTGAAATAATCTATAAAATCTATTTGTATCTTCAATAGACAATGTTTTAATTTGTACATTCATTTCAATTGTTTTTAAGATATTGCGTCGCGTTTGGTACGACATCTCTTTTAACAATTGTTGATCGCTTTTATCTTTTAAATTTAAAATAGAATGCCATCTAATTTGACTCATTCCTGAGTAACCAGTAGTAAATCCTTGATGTTGATAACCAAGTCGATTCATCACTTCAAACCAGTTATCGTTATTAATGTGTTCAATTATGTCGCCATCAGCAGTTCTGACATTCTCAACTATATATGGATCAACCTGTATAAAAATGCCTCTACGACGACGTACATATTGTGTTAATTTTTTAAAGAAAAATTCAACTAATGACAAATTAGAATAATCCATGACTGGCCCACGATGTGTATAAAAATATTTGAATGTCTTTAACACTCGAGCATCTGTCAATAAACATGCTGCAATAACAGTGTTATTTTCCTTCACTCCGACAAGGTGAGCACCTAAATGTCGTTCCTTACGATAAATATATAAATCTTTTACCTGTGTATAATGTGAAAAATGATGATCTACGAATGTATTAAATTCTTCTATGCTAAGCTTTGTAAAAATCATATTTAAAACCCACTTCCAATCATTTATGATGGCCCTAATATAAGATACGTCTTCAGTGCAAATCATAAATTCAAAGCGGTCTTATTATTGAATGTTGTCGTTTCATGTTGTTCTCCCCTATCATTCATACACTATAAATATAATATCGCTATTAAATAAAAAAATAAATATATTTCTCGAAAATTTATTATAAAAAGAGACGTATTTTAAAACAAAATAACTCCATTCAAAGTATTTAGAAGTTATAATACTTTGAATGGAGTATAGTGAATCATTTATTGATTTACAATCTCATTATTTAATTGTTAATAATTCTTCATAGATACCAGCGTCTTTAGCTGCTTCGATTAATGTTGTACCGATTTCTGAAGGTGTATCAGCAGTTTTTACACCACAATCATTTAATGTTTTAATTTTTTCGGCTGCTGTACCTTTACCACCAGATATGATTGCACCAGCGTGACCCATACGTTTGCCTGGAGGCGCTGTTTGACCACCAATAAATCCAACAACTGGTTTATTCATATTAGCTTTAATCCATTCAGCAGCTTCTTCTTCCGCTGTACCACCGATTTCACCAATCATTACTACAGCTTTCGTATCTTCATCTTCATTAAATGCTTTAAGCACGTCGATAAAGTTTGTACCATTGACTGGGTCGCCACCAATACCTACAGCTGTAGTTTGACCAATACCTTCTTCAGTCAATTGATGAACTGCTTCATATGTTAATGTACCAGAACGTGATACAACACCAACGTGACCTTTTTTATGAATATAGCCTGGCATAATACCAATTTTACATTCGTCAGCAGTAATAACACCTGGACAGTTAGGTCCTACTAAACGTGTTTTTCTACCTTCTAAATAACGTTTAACTTTGACCATGTCTACAACAGGAATATGTTCAGTGATGCAAATTACCATATCTAAATCTGCATCCGCAGCTTCTAAAATAGAGTCCGCAGCAAATGGAGCTGGAACATAAACTACAGATACATTAGCGCCTGTTTCTTCTTTAGCTTCAGCAACAGTGTTATAAACAGGCACGCCTTCAACAACTTGTCCACCTTTACCTGGTGTTACCCCTGCGACAATTTGTGTACCATAATCAAGCATTTGTTTTGTATGGAAAAGGGCAGTAGACCCTGTAATACCTTGTACCATTACTTTAGTATTCTTATCTATAAATACACTCATCTTAGTGTTCCCATCCTTTCCTTACGCTTCTTTAACAAGCTTAACAATTTTTTGTGCACCTTCAGCCATTGTAGCTGCTGGTTCAATTGCTAAACCTGATTCATTTAAGATTTCTTTACCGCGTTCTACATTTGTTCCTTCTAAACGGACAACTAGTGGTAAAGTTAATTCAACTTCTTTAACTGCTGCCACAATACCTTCAGCGATAACATCACATTTCATGATTCCACCGAAGATGTTTACAAAGATACCTTTTACATTGTCGTCACCTAAGATGATTTTGAATGCTTCAGTAACTTTTTCTTTTGTAGCACCGCCCCCTACGTCTAGGAAGTTAGCTGGATTTCCACCAAAATGATTAATTGTATCCATTGTAGCCATAGCTAAACCAGCACCATTAACCATACAACCAATATCTCCATCTAATGCAATGTATGATAAGTCATATTTAGATGCTTCGATTTCTTTAGGATCTTCTTCTTCTAAGTCTCGTAATTCTTGAATATCTTTATGTCTAAATAATGCGTTATCATCGAAATTAATTTTAGCATCTAACGCTAAAACGTCACCGTCTCCAGTAGTAACTAATGGGTTAATTTCAACGATTGAGCAGTCTTTTTCAATAAATACATTGTATAGAGAAATTAAGAATTTCGCTGCTTTGTTAATTGATTCTTTTGGAATATTAATATTGAAAGCAATACGACGCGCTTGATATGGTGATAAACCAACAACTGGATCGATTGTTTCTTTGAATATTTTTTCTGGTGTTTTAGCAGCAACTTCTTCAATTTCAGTACCGCCTTCTTCTGAAGCCATCAAAGTAATGCGGTCAGTTGCACGATCAATAACAAAACCTACGTAATATTCTTTTTGAATATCGCAACCTTGTTCAATGTACAAACGTTTTACTTCTTTACCTTCAGGACCAGTTTGATGTGTGACTAATTGCTTACCTAATAATTCATTGGCATAAGTTTCAACCTCAGATAATGATTTAGCAATTTTAACTCCACCTGCTTTACCTCTACCCCCAGCGTGGATTTGTGCTTTAACCACGTAAACCTCAGTGTCTAATTCTTTTGCCTTCTCCACTGCTTCTTCAGCAGTAAATGCAACTCGTCCTTCTGGAACGGCTACGCCCATAGAACGAAATATTTCTTTACCTTGATACTCGTGGATATTCATCTTCCATCCTCCTACTTCTTAGGTTAAGTTCAGTTATAATTATAGAAAATGAAAGCGCTATTGTAAACTGAAAGTATTCTACTTTTTGCAATTAATTTAAAATTCAAATAATTACGTCATAGATTTGATTGGTTCGAAGCTACGTCGATGATGAGGCGTAACGCCATAGTTATCTAAACCTTCTAAGTGTGCTTTCGTTCCATAACCAACATTTTTTTCAAATTCATAACCTGGATATTCCTCAGCAATTTCTCTCATCAGATCATCTCGATACTCTTTTGCCATTATACTCGCTGCTGCAATTGATACACTCTTAGCGTCACCTTTAATAATCGATGTTTGAGGAATTTGAGTGTCTAAAGCCATTGCATCTATGAGTAAATGGTCTGGCTGATTTACCAGTTGGGTCAAAGCTCGATTCATTGCTATTTTAGTTGCATTATAAATATTGAATTCATCAATTTCTTTAGGACTTGCTATACCATAGGCGTATTCAAGTACCCCCTCTTTAAGTTGTGCATTAAGCACTCGTCTTTTAGTCGCCGATACTTTCTTAGAGTCATCTAAACCTAAATAGCGATGACCTTGATTTAATATAACCGCACATGCAACCACGGGTCCTGCAAGCGGACCGCGACCCACTTCGTCAATCCCACAGATTAATGCTTGAGGATTGGTAGCTAACAACGCATCCTCAAATTGATTCATTTGATAATAGTGGTCGACAATGTCTTGTTCTTTAAGCAGTTGTTTACGACGTCTTGATATAGCTTGGTGTACACCTTTACGGGTGTCTTGGTTGAATTCATGCTGCTCTAATTCATCTAATGAATGTATGTCAGCTAATATACGTTTAATTTCATTTATTGTCTGTGTCATTTTCTAATTCACACTTCATTTCTGAATATAAGTCGAAGCAATATGTACCAATTTTAGCATTGCGTACATCGTTAATAATAAGTTCAATAACCGCTTCATAATCGACTTCATTTCCTCTTTGTAGAAGACCACGTCGACGACCAATCGCATCAAACCATTCTAATATTTCGGCATCTGCAGGTACATCAATTTTATAATGTTGTTTAAATCCATCTAAATCATGATTAATTAAAAATTGTAGACCATAGATTGCAACTTCATCTAAATGTACGATGCTATCCTTAATCGCACCCGTTAGACTTAATTTCTTACCAACCGTTTCATCTTCAAATTTAGGCCATAAGATACCAGGTGTATCTAACAATTGTAGCGACTGTCCTACTTTAATCCATTGTTGTTGTTTTGTCACACCAGGTTTATTACCAGTTTGAGCAATATTCTTTCTTGCTAATTTATTAATTAGTGTCGATTTACCCACGTTAGGTATCCCCACAATCATAGCTCTAATGGCCCTTGGTTTAAGACCTTTAGCTTTCTCACGCTCAAACTTTTCTTTTGTTGCAGCAATCGCCGCAGTTTCGACGCCCTTTAAATTTTTACCATGTTTTGCATCTACTGCAACAGGATAATATCCTTTGTCTATAAAGAAGCTTTCCCATTTCTGCATCTCATTTAAATTAGCCATATCTTTTTTATTGAGAATAACCACACGTGGTTTCTGTTTAATTACTTCATCAATCATTGGATTACGAGAACTATATGGAATTCGTGCATCAACTAATTCAAATACAACGTCTACTTTCTTCAGTTGTTCTGTAACTTCTCTTTTAGCTTTTGCCATATGTCCTGGATACCATTGTATTGCCATTGATTGTCACCTTACTTTCTTTATATTTTGCTTTAACTTGTTGATTATAATTGAAATTATAAATAAGAGCCACTGTTTAATTGGTTCACCCTTTATTTTAGCATTCATCATTTAAAACGAGAAAGTGCAATAAAAGGTATCATGGTAAAAAGTATAATTACTTTTATTCATATGAACTATCCCCTACAATTTAAATGTACTATTTTAATTTCAATCCGATTATTAGAGGTAAGTTATGAAGAAAATATTTATATATATTGGTATATTTTTTACTTTGTCACTCTTAGGACATAGCTATATTATTTACCGCTTCATTCATGACGGTATATTATTTACAGGGCCAAATGATGGTATTGAACAGATGGTACCGATTCAGATGTTTTTATTTGAAAAGTGGAGTCACGGTAACCTCTTTTATGCTTCTGATTTTGGATTAGGTGGAGACTTTTTCACTGATTTAAGTTATTACTTTTCAACGAACATACTATTTATTATCAATGTTCTATGTATCATACTATTAAAAACGATCATACATATAAACACACAGGACTTACTATTTTGGATGGTAAATGCACTCGTTATCTCTATAATTAAAGCTACAATTGCAATGTATTGTACCTATCTTTATAGCAAATATTTATCACGTAATACGTGGATAAGTCTTATTATGGCGTTTTTATTTGTCATGTCGCCACTATATTATCGCTTTACAGTATATTGGCCATTCTTTAGTGATGTCTTCATTTGGTTGCCGTTACTCTTGCTCTCGATTGAACGCGTGTTTCAAAAACAGAAATTGGGTCTTTTCATTGTTACAGTCACACTGATCATGATAAATAATTTCTATTTTGCATATTACCTTTGTCTAATAGGTGCAGGTTACATACTTATTCGTATCATCTTTAGACATTCAAAAGATATTATTTCACGCGGTAAAGCGATAATATTATTTGTAATTAGTGCTATTTTAGGATTAGGTAACAGTTTATTTATGTTTTTCCATGGTGTTCAAAGCTTCCTAAACAATCGTCGTGTCCCCTTCTCTGGAACGGTGGATACCTTTGAAAAGCTGAATATTAACACAAATATCTTCTTTGATAACTATTTAATTGTGTTACTCTTCTTAACAATTCAAGCGCTATTGTGCTTTAAGCTTTATAAACATTACTACTATCGCTTATTCGCCATGTTAACACTAGTGTTTATCTTACTCAGCTTTGTGCCATTTATTGATCAGGTGTTTAATGGATTTTCCGCACCACAAAAACGCTGGCATTTTATACTTTCATTCAATTCAGCAATGTTAGTTGGGTTATTCATGAAATATTTTAGAACCTTAAAAATTAAAACTTACGTATTTAGTAATATTATTGCTGAACTCATCATTTTTGCCAGTGCGATTACGTATCATAAATTTGTAGCTTGGCTTATCCTTGTACCAATCGTTTCAATCATAGGTTTACTTATTTTAATTTTAAAAGACAGACATTACCATATTAATTTAAGTTATATTTTTGGAATATCTATTCTCTTACTTAATATAATGGTTTCTTTCGTCTTTATTAAAAATCAAATTTATTTTAAAGATCATGAAGAACGTGCGAATACGTTTTATATTAACTCAAGTTTATATAGTTCAGATTTACAACGTTCTTTAGTCAATGTAATGAATAACAGTAAACGGGAAGATGAACGTATTGATTGGCGTGTAAATGAACAGGATAATACACCGATGTATCAACACTTTAAGGGATTGAGTTTGTATTCTAGCATCTTCCATCATAATATTCTGGATTACTATTACGATGCCCTTAAAATCAATCTTGCCGAAGAGTCGTTAAGTCGCTATCAATCAACGAATGGTCGACAAAATATCGCAAGCCTTTTCTCGGTACGCTATATGATGTTGAAAGATTACCAAGGCAATTTGCCTGCTTATTTTAAAAAAATTAAAACAAGTGGGCAATACACTATATATGAAAATTCACTTAACTTGCCAAGCGTAAAAGTAACAAATAACATCTATCATTCTAAATCTTTAAACACAACTATCGATCGAGAACATGCAATGTTGAACGGTGTCGTAATGGATAATAAAGGTACATCTTATAAATCATCGTCGCCAAATTTATTATCGAAAGTCGATATACAACATCAGAATATTAAACTTAATGGTAAACTTCGCTATAAAGTTACCGGTGAGCAAGGTGACACAATAAAACTACATTTACCGAAACATTTACGTGATAAATACGATGACTTTTATTTAACTATGAAGATTAAGCGAGGCAATCCTGATAGTAATTACACAGTTGCGATTAATAATTATGCTAATCATCGCTTGTTTAACAACTCTACTTATCGTACAGGGGTAGATACGCAACTTTATCGAGCGCAACCAGATAAAAATGGTGATATTACGATAACCCTTTCACCTTTTGGCGAATTTTATATCGATTTACAACAATTAAATGGCGAGAATTATGATACACTTAAAAAGGCACATCGGGATGCTCATTTTAGTGCTGGTTATAAGGATATTAAAAATGGTGTTCAAGTCAATCTCAATCATCATGATGGTGGTATTGCTGCCATTAATATTCCTTACCGTAAAGGTATGCATGCGTACGTAGATGGTGCACCTGCCAAAGTTCAGAAAGTTAATTATATGATGACCGGTGTTTCAGTCAATAAAAATGCTAAGCAGATTGTCATCAAATATCAACCACCTTACTGGAATACTATGATTATCACATCACTCATAAGCATGCTTTTAAGTGCTATATTTATTAAAAATTGTAATTTAAAAAAACGAAAGATGAGGAAGTAAATTGATTAAAAAAATATGGTCGAAACCTTTATGGACATTTGGTTTTATTTTTATCATAGCTAATATCGTAACACTAACGATTTATTATCCGTTTATACGTGATTATCTTAAAGATGGTGTAGTGTTTAGTGGATCTGGCGATGGCTTTAGACAAATGATGCCATTTCAATTATATTTATATGAACATTACACACACTTAAAAGGATTTTACGATCACTCATTTGGACTGGGTGGGGATTATGTAAAAGGTTTAGCTTACTACTATTCCCTATCCCCCATCATGTGGGTCAATTTTATTTTTGTATGGATTGGCGAGCAATTATTTCATTGGCAACCGCACAATATCCGCTTTTGGCCAACAAACCAACTTATTGTAGCTTATGTCCGTACGATAATCACTTTTATTTGTGCATTTTATTATTTTAGATATTTAAGACTAAAATCTGTACCTCTATTAATAGCAACACTACTATATGGTGCATCAACAGTCGTATTATATTACAATTTCACATGGTCATTTTATGGCGACCTATTAATTGTATTACCATTATCTTTATGGGGAATGGAACGCTTTTTCCAACGTAAGAAGATAGGTTTGTTTATTTTTGCAGTAGCGATTACACTCTTTTCAAATTTCTATTTTACTTATTATCAAGCCATTGTGTTAGGTATTTATTTCATTTTGCGAGTTGTGTTTCAATATCGCTATGATATCGTATCACGCTGGCAGAAATGTTACTTATTAATTATTGGTGCTATGTTTGCGCTTTTATCAAGTATATTAGGATTTTACACTGGTGTATCATCATTCTTAACTAATGATCGTCAACAAAATTCAGAATTTAATATTTCTTTGTTTACTGATTTAACCAAAAATAATTATTACATATTTTCAAATGGTTTCTATGTCACAATTTCACTTGTCGCACTCGTGGCATTGTTAACGCCCAAATTATATAAACACTACTACTATAAAGTTTTTGCGATTATAACTTGGTTCTTACTTATTGGTTCATTATCACAATACTTTGATAGTGCTTTTAACGGTTTCTCTTTACCGCAACGTCGTTGGGTTTATTTCTTAGTGTTATCTACAAGTGGACTTATTGCGTTATATATTCATCACTTATCTGAAATAACTATGAAACAGTATTTAGTTGCTGCTATACCTGTATTTATTGCAGGATTGTGCCGATACATCATTGCCGATGATTTTGTGGATTGGATGCCTATAGCATTATTTATCATCATTGTATTAGGTTTATTCATTTATCGTAAATCTCTACTTAAGCAACCAATAATCATGTTATCGTTGATTGTGCTCTTTTTCGGCCAGCAAATTGTAATGACACATGATTCAAGACAAAGAACAATAGATCCATATGCAACGACAATCCATACTTTAAATGATCCATCATACTTTGATGACACAATTGCCCAAAAAATCGATACGATCAAACAGCATCAAAATGACCCATTTCATCGTATCGATTATATATCAGCATACGCACTAAATTCACCATTTATTTATCACTATAATGGTATATCGCTATATTCTAGCATTTTTGATGGCGATATATTGAAATATTATGATAAATTAATGCAAATCAATATGCCTGTGGATAAAAATAGCACATATCGATTTTTGGGAAATCGTGCGAACTTAGCTGCACTATGGAATGTTCAAGATCGTTTACGTCATCCTGAAGATCAAAATATGCCTTACGGATTTAAAAAGAAAGATACCATTTTGAATGGTAAAGATACGCTCATCCACTCCGAAAATACGATTGACTACCCAGCAGCTCATGTGACGAATCGAATTTATAATTCTAATGACTTAAAGTCACCATTAGATCGTGAGCAAGCAATGTTAAAAGGCATCGTGTTAAATGGTCAGCCAGAGAAAGCGAATACTTCATTTAAATCAAATCAAAACTTGTTAGACAAAGCGAACATGTCGACAAATGATTCAACATGGCACAATCACAACCATCTTACTGTGCATAAAGATAATGGAGGTGTTACGTTATCTTTACCTAAATCAGTCGCTAATCAATATAAAGATATGTATGTGGAAATGGATGTCGAATTGCTGTCGCCTGACAAAGCGCATTCAGTCGGTGTTAACGAATATTCACAAAGCCGAAATAAACTAAGTTATAAATATCGACGTTTTGTCACTCCTATTACAATGCGCGTAAAAGCATCTAATAAACTTAATATTCAACTATCTAAAGGTAATTATCGTTTATCTGTTAAAGGCATCTATGGTGAAGATTACAGTACTTTACAAAAAGCATCTAAAGACGTTACACCTGTGAAGGTTAAAAACATGAGAAATGGTTATATTGTTTATAAACCCAAAAATGCATCAGGCTATGTTGTCCTACCAACTGTATATGCAAAAGGCATGCATGCACACGTCGACGGTAAAGATGTACCTGTACAACAAGCAAATGGTATTATGACGGCAATACCGGTAAATAAAGGTGATAAGGTGATTAAAGTCTCTTATACTCCGCCGCATTTCTATCTACTTACCATTTTAAGTATCATCGGCGTTATAGGTAGCGTACTATTTAGCTTATGGGTAAAAAGAAAACAATAAACTGAAATAAACAACTACGTCTAAGGTCAGACTTCAAAATTTTAAATACAATAAATAAAAGCTTCCAATCTCAACTTGAAAAGAAGATGTTTGGAAGCTTTGTTAGTAAGACAAACGTTGTAACTAACCTTTATCTTATTCATATACTCAATTTGCTGATTAACGAATTTCTTGGATTCTAGCAGCTTTACCACGTAAACTACGTAAGTAGTATAATTTAGCACGACGTACTTTACCACGACGTTTAACTTCGATTTTTTCAATTTTTGGAGTGTGTAATGGGAATGTACGTTCCACACCTACACCTGAAGAAATTTTACGAACTGTGAAAGTTTCAGAAATTCCTCCACCACGGCGTTTGATTACAACACCTTCGAAAACTTGGATACGTTCACGTGAACCCTCAACGATACGTACGTGTACACGTAAAGTGTCACCAGTACGGAATGTTGGTAAGTCTGTACGTAATTGTGATTTAGTAACTGCTTCGATTAACTTATGATTACTCATTGATATACTCTCCTTCAACCTATGTTCTTGCCTAGACATTCATATAGCAGCGGACCATAGTGATATTTAGTGTCTTTTCACACTTGATATATATTAGCATAATACTACTTGTTTTTCAATTGCTTTTTATAGCTTTCTATTATTTTTTTATCTTCTTCTGTTAGAGGATAATGATCAAGTAAGTCCGGTCGCTTATTAAACGTCCGAATTAATTTTTGTTCATGTCGCCATTGTTCGATATTTGCATGATTACCTGACAACAATACATCTGGAACAGTCATATCCTCAAATACTCTAGGGCGTGTATATTGTGGAAACTCTAAAAGTCCATCTGAAAAAGAATCATCTTGGTGTGACTGTTGATTACCTAATACGCCAGGAATTAATCGTACAATTGCATCTGTCATCGTCATAGCAGGCAATTCGCCTCCAGTTAACACATAATCTCCCATTGAAATTTCATCTGTCACAAGATGTTCTCTGATACGTTCATCATAACCTTCATAATGTCCGCAAATAAATACAATATGTTCTGCTTCACTTAGCTCTTGTGCAATACTTTGAGAGAATGGTCTACCTTGAGGACACATTAAAATCACACGCGTCTGTTCAGTGCGTTGCAAGTCTTTCATAGCATTGAAAACCGGCTCTGGCTTTAATACCATACCTTGCCCACCACCAAATGGATAATCATCTACTTGATTATGTTTATTGATAGCGTAATCTCTGAAATTAATTGTATTTACACTAATAATTTCTTTATCTTGTGCTCTTTTTAAAATGGAGTGATTGAGTACGCCATCAAACATCTCTGGAAATAAAGTTAAATAGTCAATTTTCATTAGTCTAACAACCCTTCCATAGGTGTTATGTGGATTGTTTTATTTTCAATGTCAATGGCCTTAACAACATCAGCTATATAAGGAATTAGGTATTCTTTATCACCTTTAACGACCCAAACATCATTTGCTCCAGTTTCAAAAATATTGATGACTCGCCCAATAGGCGTCTCTTCATCATCAAACACGGTGCATCCTATAATATCTGAATAGTAAAACTCATTCTCTGCTAATTCAATATCTTCGTGATCGCGTTCCTGATATAAGAAGTCACCCTTATACTGTTCAACTTCATTAATGTTATTAATGTCTTTAAATTTAAGCATATGAAATCCTTTGTGTACACGATACGATGTGACAGTTAATTGAATTTCATTGTTATTATGTTTTACTGTTAATACTTCACCAGGTTGAAAACGCGTTTCTGTAAAGTCAGAATTCGATTTGACTTTGACTTCACCTTTAATACCGTGAGTGTTTACAATTTGACCCACTTCAACTTGCATAGTCGCACCTCTCTTAATACATTAATTTATTTCTTTCATATTAACATGAATATTTCAGTATTGAAAAAGACGCCACGAAATGGCGCCTTAAGAAACTTTATATTAAAGTTTAAGCTAAATTATTTAGCGTGTTTTTGTTCATCAAAAGTTTTTAAAATACCTTGTTTAGATAAGATATTATGAACTGTATCAGTTGGTTTAGCACCGTCTTTCAACCATTTTAATGCTAATTCTTCGTCAATTTTAACTTCTGGAGCATTAACACTAGCTGGGTTGTAAGTACCGATTTGTTCGATAATACGACCATCACGTGGTGAACGTGCGTCTGCAACTACGATACGATAGAATGGATTTCTTTTTGAACCTAAACGAGTTAAACGAATTTTAACTGCCATATATAAAACTCTCCTTTAAATCTTTTACTTTTTATTTTCTACAAGAAATAATATTAACAGTAACTTGATCGTTTGTAAAGACTTTTTTCTTTACTAAATCTAGGTTTATAAAATAAACCGTAGATTTGGTTATGCATGAGCTTTAGCTCAGGCGAACCTTTAGATAGATTTATAAAATAAACCGTAGATTTGGTTATGGGAGTGAGATAGAATTTTAAATTCGTCCTCTCACCCCCGCACAGTTGATTAGGTGCTTGAAATATTTTATTTCAAGTCCAATCAACCACTGCGTTAAAGCTTTAGCTCAGGCGAACCTTTAGCTGGATTTATGAAATAAATCGACATAAAAATATCGAGCGCTTATCAAAAAGCGTCCGATATTTTTGAATCACTAAAATGGTAAGTTCATGCCTTTTAACATATTTTCCATTTGACTTCGTTTACCTTTTTTACCTTTACGACCAGCACCACTAAATTGTTTCATCATTTTCTTCATATCATTAAATTGCTTCATTAAGCGATTCACTTCTTGTAATGAACGACCTGAACCTTTAGCAATACGTTTTTTTCTAGAAACATTTAAGACTGCTGGATTTTCTCTTTCACTTGGTGTCATAGACTGGATAATTGCCTTAATATGGTCAATTTGTTTTTCATCCATATTAAGCTTATCCATGCCTTTCATTTTGTTCATTCCAGGAATCATTTTCATAATATCATCCAGTGGGCCAAGGTTTTTAACTTGATCCAATTGTTCAAGAAAATCATCCAATGTAAATGTTGAATTACGCATTTTTTGTTCTAAGTCTTTAGCTTTTTCTTGGTCAACATCTTGTTGTGCCTTTTCGATAAGACTTAGTACATCGCCCATACCCAGTATACGAGAAGCCATTCGCTCTGGGTGGAAGAGTTCAAGTCCATCCATCTTCTCACTCATACCAACAAACTTAATTGGCTTTTGTGTTACTGAACGAATTGATAACGCCGCACCACCACGGGTATCGCCATCTAATTTAGTCAATGTAACGCCAGTCACATCTAATTGATCATCGAATGATTGTGCAACATTAACTGCGTCTTGACCAGTCATTGCATCCACAACCAACATAATTTCATTTGGTTTAGAAATTTCTTTAACTTCTTGTAATTCATTCATCAATGCTTCATCAATATGCAAACGACCTGCTGTATCAATGATTACAAAATCTAAATGTTCTTCTTTAGCGTGCTTTAATGCGTTTTCCACGATTTGTTGTGGTTTGACTTGATCACCTTCACTATACACAGGAACATCAAGTTGTTTACCTACAGTTTGTAATTGATTAATTGCAGCTGGACGATAAATATCTGCAGCTACTAACATAGGTTTTTTATTGTATTTTTTACGCATTAATAATGCTAATTTACCGGCAGTAGTCGTTTTACCTGCACCTTGTAAACCAACCATCATCACAACAGTTGGTGGCTTGTTCGCCATTTTAATCGTTGCGTTTTCGCCACCCATTAATTGTGTTAATTCGTCTTGTACAATTTTAATGACTTGTTGACCAGGTGTTAATGATTGCATTACATCTGATCCTAAGGCACGTTCTGACACAGTTTTCACAAATTCTTTAACTACTTTAAAGTTTACATCGGCTTCTAATAATGCTAATCGTACTTCTCTCATCATAGCTTTAATATCAGCTTCTGTGACTTTACCCTTACCACGCATTCTTTGCATCGTAGCTTGTAAGCGATCGGATAATCCTTCAAATGCCATACCAAATGCCCTCCTTTATATATCTGTTTATTCTAATTCTTCTAATTGATTAATATATTGTTCTAACGCTGTAGCATCATTTAAAGATTGTTTCATTGCTTCATAAATGTTACGACGTTGTTCGAATTTTTCATATAAATTCAACTTAGATTCATAATCTTCAACTAAATCGCCAGTTCTTCTTATATTATCATAAACTGCTTGTCTACTCACATCAAATGTCTCTGCAATTTCACTTAATGAATAGTCCTTTAAATAGAATAGCTCTAAATAATTTCTTTGCTTATCAGTTAATAACGTTTGATAGAAATCAAACAAATAATTCATTCGTAATGTTTTAACTAAATCATTTTTCCCCATGTGGATGATCCTCGTTATTAAAATCTAATTCAGCAACTTCATCTGGAATATCTTCATTTTGTTCTATCATATCTGCAAATAATCCATAAACGTAGCTTTCTGGGTTAAATGGTTGCAAGTCGTCAAGTTTTTCACCTAAGCCTACATATTTAACTGGGATATGAAGTTCATTTCTAATTGCAAGCACAATACCACCTTTAGCCGTACCATCCAATTTAGTTAATACGATACCTGATACGTTTGTAACTTCTTTAAATGAACGTGCTTGAGATAAGGCGTTTTGACCTGTTGTTGCATCTAAACACAATAAAGCTTCATGAGGTGCATCTGGTACAGCTCTGCTAATAACACGTTTCATTTTATCTAATTCTTGCATTAAGTTTGATTTATTTTGTAAACGTCCTGCAGTATCACAAATTAAAATATCAACACCTTTATTTTTTGCCGCATTGATTGCATCATAAACAACTGCTGCAGGGTCAGATCCCTCACTTTGGCGTATAACTTCAACACCTACACGGTCACCCCACACTTGTAATTGATCAATAGCACCAGCTCTGAATGTATCTCCAGCTGCAAGCATTACTTTTTTGCCTTCCATTTTATATCTATGTGCAAGTTTACCAATAGTAGTTGTTTTACCTACGCCATTTACACCAACCATTAAAATGACGTTTAATCGGCCATCTTCAAGATTCATAGCTTCAGATTGATCGTCTTCTTGATGGTATATTTCAACAATCTTTTCGACAATGACTTCACGTAAATCTTCCGTTTCCTTAATATTACGACGTTGCGCCTCCGTACGTAATTCTTCTGTTAATTGCATCACTGTGTTGAAACCAACGTCGGCAGTAATTAACATTTCTTCAAGTGCTTCGAAGAAATCTTCATCAACCGTTCTATAACGTGCAATTAAATTATTAAGTTGTTCTTGGAAGTTCTGACGTGATTTTTCAAGACCTGCTTTAAACTTAGCACCCATTTTTTGTGCTTCAATTTCTTCAAAATCTTCAATCGAGATTAAACCATCATCATCAAAATCTGCTTCACTTAACTTACGTGGTTTCTTCTTAGGTGCCGGTTGTGATACTTCTTCATTATCATCACGTGGTGCGCTACTCTGCTCACTTTCATCTTGTGATAATTCTTGTTCTATATCTTCCGTTGATTTCGTAGAAAATTTATCTTTTAAACGTTTAAAGAAACTCATGCTTGTTCCTCCTTCATGACCTCATCAATAGTATTTAAGTTAACACTCACTAATTTTGAAACCCCTGATTCTTGCATTGTCACACCATACAAACGATCTGAATATTCCATTGTCCCTTTGCGATGCGTAATCACAATAAATTGAGTTTGCATTGATAACTCTTTTAGAAATTGTGCGTATCGAATGACATTTGCTTCATCAAGTGCCGCTTCTACTTCATCCAGTATAACAAATGGTGCAGATCGTACTTTCAAGATAGCAAATAGCAATGCGATTGCACTTAGGGCACGTTCACCACCACTTAACAACGACAAGTGTTGTAATTTTTTGCCTGGCGGTTGAACAATAATATCGACACCAGCTGATAAATAATCATCATCTGTTAATTCTAATTTAGCATGTCCTCCACCAAATAACGACTGAAATACTGTCGTAAAATGAGATTGAACCTGTAAAAATGTCTCTTTAAAACGACCCTTCACTTCTTGATCCATCTCATTAATAATTTGCTCAAGTGTCTGTTTCGCTTCACGCAAGTCTGTGCGTTGCTCATCTAAGAAAGTATAGCGCTCATTTAACTCTTCAAATTGTTCAATCGCATTAATATTAACAGGGCCTAATTCATCGATCGACATTTTAGTTAATTTAACTTTCTTTCTTAGCGACTCAATCGGTGTTTCCGAGAAGAATTCATCTCTGGCACGTTCAACTGTCAATTGATATTCATCATTTAAATGATCAATGGCATGATGAATTAATACATCTAATTTTGATTGTTGCGCTTTGATATCCTGATAGAAACTTTCTATCGATAATAAATCTTGATGGCATTCTTGTAACTGTGCTTCATGTATTTCCACATCTTCATTGACATCTACACGTTGCTTTTTCAAATCTTTTAATTGATTAGTAATCGATTGTCGTGAATTTTCCTTAGATTTAATCTCTTGTTGTAATTTATCAAATGCTTGATCACCCATCATTTCATCAGAATTAAAGAGTTTAATCTTGTCTTCAACGTTCGTTAACTGTTGATGAATCGTTGCAATCTGTTTATCTGTACGGGTTAATGCCCCTTTTTGCGCATGTATGCGTTCTTTAATAACTGCTAAATCAGAGCGTTTTTGGTTTAATTGCTGTTGTACTTGCGTAGTCGTCTCTTTACCTTCCTTAGATAATTGCGTATAACGTTCAATGTCTGTTTCAAGTTGTTTTAACTTACCTTGAATAATAGATAAACGTGCTTGTTTTTCATTTAAAGTAACACGACTATTTTCACTTTGGTAACCGTCATTCTTTTCAAACTCAAATTCTTCATGCTCATCTTTAATATGTGCTTCTTGTGTTTTAAGACGGTCTAATGCTAACGCTTCATTATGTGATTGTTCTTTCACTTCATTATATTGTTGACTCAAATTAAAATACGTTTCACTTAATTGCTCGACGTCATCTTTTTGATTTTGCAATTGTTTTTCAAAATCTTTAGTTTGCGATTCATAATTTTTTAATTGGTCACGCATTGTAGTGAGTTCATCTTTTTGTGATAAAATGCTCTTCGTCTTACGCGCACCACCACCAGTCATAGAACCTCCAGGATTGACAATATCGCCTTCTAAAGTAACGATACGTGTTTTATATTGAATCGCTCTCGCCAGTTCATTAGCATGCTTTAGATTATCTACAATAATAGTCGTACCAATTAAATTTTTAACTACGGCTTGATATTGCGCATTCACTGTTATTGCATCAGAAGCAACATTAATATAACCTGCTGTACTTTCAGCAATTTGACGAATATGATGAGATAGCTGTCTTGATTTAATAACATTTAATGGTAAGAATGTTGCTCTACCAAGTCCTTTTTGCTTTAAGAATTGGATTGCTTGGCGACCATCTTTTTCGCTGTCAACGATGATATGTTGCAATGAAGCGCCTAATGCGGTCTCAATTGCCTGAGTCAATTCAGATGGTACAGAAATCACTTCTGCAACTGCACCATGAATACCTTGTAAGCTATCGTTTTTAGCTTTTAACACATGCTTAACGCCATTAAAGAAGTACGTATAGTCTTCCTCTTGTGTTTCCAAACTTTCAATTCGAGCTCTCATTTTATCCGTATAACGATATGCTTGATACAATTTATCTTCGTATTCAGTTTGAATTTGTTTCGCTTTTGATAATTGTTGCTCTATTCGACTTATTTGATCTTCTATATTGCTCAATTGTTTAACTGTAGCTTGATGATGTTGTTCTGTAGAAGCAATTTCGCTTTGTAACGCCTTGAGTTGATTAAATGCTTCAACTAAACGTGAATCTAAGCGTGATTTCTTCGCTTCATTTTCTTTAATGGTATGCTCTAAGAAACGAATGTCATTATTGACATCTGATTGTTCAGACATTAATTCATAGTATTCATTTTTAATAGATTCGAGTTTTTCATCATGTTGTTCATCAGAAACGTAAAGTTGTGATTCTAGTTCGTGAATATCATTATTTAACGTTTTCTGTTTTTCTTTTAACGTCTCAATTTGTTGCGTAATCTCATTTTTTTCATCTTGAGCGTTCTTTAATTCGTGATTTAAATTATCTAATTCTTCTTCAAAGCGCGCATTCGTTTCTGATTGATTACGTTTTCTTTCTTCTAAGACATTTAATTGACCTGTAAACTTCTCATATGCTTCTGTAGCTTTAATCAAATCATAATTCAATTGTTCAATGTCATTATCAATATGTTGACGTTGAGACTTTTGTTTTTGAATATATTGATTTATTTGTGCTTGTTTCGCCTCTTTATCTGCTTGTTGGCTTTTTAGTTCATTAAGTTTGACGTCTAATTCACGATTATCTTCCGAATACTGATCGATATCATGTACAGTAACAATGACATCGCTTTGTTTCATTTCTTCAGAGAGTTTCAAATATTCTTTTGCGCTAGACGCTTCTGCTTTTAATGGTTCTACGCGCCCTTCCAAGTCATATAAGATATCTTCAACTCGTGTAAGATTGTCTTCTGTTTGGTCTAATTTTTGTAGTGATTCAGCTTTTCGTTTTTTGTATTTTAATACGCCAGCAGATTCTTCAAGAATTTGACGTCGATCAATTGGTTTAGCGTTTAAAATTTCATCAACTCTACCTTGAGATATAATGCTAAATGCTTCTTTTCCCAAACCAGAATCCAAAAACAATTCAGTAATATCTCTTAAGCGTGCTTTATCATTATTAAGATAGTATTCACTCTCACCACTGCGGTACAAGCGACGCGTCACGACAATATCATCTGAATCAACTTGTAATTTTCTGGCTTTATTATCAAGTTTCAATTGTACTTCTGCATAATTCTGAGCATTTCGATGTTCAGCTCCTGAAAAGATAATATCTTCCATTTTAGAGCCACGTAATGATTTTGCGGACTGTTCACCTAATACCCATTTGATAGCATCGGTAATGTTACTCTTTCCGCTACCATTAGGCCCAACTATTGCTGTCACACCTTTATCAAATTGGACATCTGTGTGATCTGCAAATGATTTAAAACCTATGGCATCAATTGATTTTAAATACACCATACTATTCTCCTTGCTAATCATTCCACTCATTCTAGTTGAGGGGAGGACAATATTTTAAAGATGATTGGTCATCTTAAACACTGCTATTATTCTTAAGTTCTGAGTAAGCACGCTCTGCTGCTTTTTGTTCAGATTCTTTTTTAGTTTTACCTTGACCTGTTGCAACTGCATTATTTTCCAAAATAACTTCCGATGTAAATAAACGATGATGCGCTGGGCCTTCTTCCTTAATTAATCGATAAGTTACATCTCCACGATTTTGACTGTGAACATACTCTTGAAATTGTGTTTTAAAGTCGACAACACCAACTAATTCATCATCCTCTACATATGGGAAAATCACTTTCTCAGCAAATTGCCATACGACATCTAATCCTTGATCGAGATATAAAGCCCCAACAAAGGCTTCAAATGCGTCAGACACAAGTGAAGGGCGTGTTCTTCCACCCGTTTTTTCTTCACCTTTACCTAATAGGATGAGTTGATTTAACTCGATTTTATTAGCAAATATTACAAGTGAGGGCTCACATACAATTGTTGCACGCATTTTTGTTAAGTTACCTTCAGGAAGATCTGGATGTTTATCAAAAAGGTAGCGTGATACCGTCAATTCTAATACCGCATCGCCTAAAAATTCGAGTCGCTCATTATGCGCTAAACGATCCATATTAAAGTCATTGATAAAACTTGAATGAGAAAATGCTTGTTGATATAACTCGATATTTGAATATGTAAATCCTAATTCATTCATTTTCTTCGCAAACTGTTGTTGAAAATCATTAACCATTTCTATTTTTTTTGGATTAGTCACATTAGAACCTCCCATATATTTATGCTTTGTTTGATTCTTAAGAAAAAAAATCTGAGCCATCTTGTAGACGACTCAGATGTAAGTTTTTTATTTTTCAAGACTATTGATGTATTTAACTGCATCACCAACAGTGTTGATTTTTTCAGCTTCTTCATCAGGAATTTCAGTACCAAATTCGTCTTCTAATTCCATCACTAATTCAGCGATATCAAGTGAGTCAGCGCCTAAATCATCTTTGAAAGATGCGTCTTCAGTTACTTTGTCAGCATCTACACCTAAACGGTCAACGATGATATCTTTTACTTTATCGAAGTTTTCCACGTCGATTCACCTCCTTTGAAAGTGTCTATCCATAGACTATTATATTTTCCCATTTTAATGGGTAAAATACAAGCATTTCTTAAATACTCATTATAAATAGTATTTTGTTTAACAAAGCAATTTCTCATCAAAGTGTTATCGAAATAAAACTTATTTCAACTAACCAACTTTAGATGATTACATGTACATACCACCATTAACATGAATGGTTTGGCCAGTAATGTATTTTGCTCTATCAGATGCTAAAAATGCAACTGTATTCGCTATATCTGTATCTTGACCAAATCGAGATAATGGAATTTGTTCTAACATTTGTGCTTTTAATTCATCACTAAGTGCATCTGTCATATCTGAAACGATAAATCCTGGTGCTACAGCATTTACAGTAATACCACGTGATGCAAGTTCACGTGCACTTGATTTAGTTAGTCCTTCTATACCTGCTTTCGTAGCGACATAGTTTGCTTGACCTGGATTACCCATTGCACCAACTATACTTGATAAGTTAATAATTGCACCACCACGTTGACGAAGCATTTGTGGCGTCGCTTTTTGAATGCAATTGAAAGTGCCTTTTAAGTTTGTATTAATTACATCATCCCATTCATGCTCTTTCATACGCATTAACAAATTATCACGCGTGATACCAGCATTATTTACAAGGACATCTAATGAACCAAATTGACTAACGACTTCTTTAATCATCGCTTTAACTTCGTCGCCTTCAGCTACATTAGCTTGAATTGCAAAACTTTCAACGCCTTTTGCTTTAATTTCAGACACAACCGCTTCAGCCTTTTCTTTATTACCAGCATAGTTAACAGCTACATTGAAACCATCTTCAGCTAATTGTAATGCGATACTACGACCTATACCTCTTGAAGCACCAGTTACTAATGCATTTTTATTCGTCATGATTATTCCAACCTTTCACATCTTCTAATGTTTGAATTGATGTTAATTTAACATCACGATTGATTTTCTTAATTAAACCAGATAACACTTTGCCTGGACCAATTTCTATAAAATGATCGGCGCCTTGCTCAATTAACCATTCTGCAGAATTGATAAATTCAACTGGTGAATATAACTGCTTAATCATATTTTGCTTAATAGTTGTTGCGTCCGTTTCACCTTGCGCATTCACATTTTGCACAATAGGAAATGCTGCATCATGCCACTCAAATCGATTAATATACGACTCGAAGTCTTTTTCAATCACTTGCATCATTGACGAATGGAATGGGCCAGAAACTGCTAAAGGCAAGACACGTTTAGCGCCTAATGATTTACCTTCTTCAACTAATTTATCAATGAGTGATTTATGACCTGACACTACAATTTGTCCAGGGCAGTTAATATTCGCAGGTTCAATCAGTTCTTCAGATGTTGATAAATCTTTGCAAATTTTATCTACTTCTTCATAGCTTAAACCTAATACAGCTGCCATACTACCTACACCATTTGGAAAAGCTTGAGCCATGAGTTGACCACGTTTACGAACAATCTTAACTGCATCCTCAAACTTTAATACGCCTGCAGCGACTAAACTAGAGTATTCACCTAGACTATGTCCCATCGTGTAGTCAGCATTAATAGAATTTAAGGCACGATATAAGGCGATGCTATGTGTTAATAAAGCTGGTTGTGTATGTTCAGTTTCGCCTAATTTGTTGTCACTATCCGTAAACATTGTTCCTAATAAATCGAAATCTACGGCTTCTTGTGCTATATTTAGAATCTCTGTTGCTTTTGTATCTTCATTATATAAATCGCGAGCCATACCTACTTTTTGTGCACCTTGACCCGGGAAAATAATTGCTACTTTACTCATCCTTTTCACCTACCGTCTCTCTCATAATTTCGACAATTTTCTCATCACCGGCAATTTTAGCTTGTCGGATTGCAGAATAAAACGCGCGAGCATTAGAACCACCATGTGCTTTAACAACTGTACCATCTAGACCTAATAATACCGAACCACCGTATTCTGCATAATCCATTTTTTTAGTAAATGTGTCTAAGTCCTTTTTTAACACTAATGCAGCAAGTTTGTTTTTTAAACTTCCTAAAAATGTCTCTTTCAACATTTTACCAATGGATTTTGCAGTACCTTCGATATTTTTTAGCACCATATTTCCAGTGTAGCCATCAGTTACAACAACGTCAGTGTTACCTTCCATTAATGTTTTAGCTTCAATGTTACCATCAAAATTAAAGCTTTGATCATCTTTTAGTAATTGATATGCTTTTTTAGTCAATGTATTACCTTTAGCTGGTTCTGTACCGATGTTTAATAATGAGACCTTAGGGTTTTGAATGCCTCGAATTTTTTTAGCGTATATATTACCAAGTTGCGCATACTGTAATAAATGTTCAGGTTTTGCATCAGCATTGGCACCAACATCTAAAAATACAAAACCTTTACCATCAATTGTTGGTAATGTTACTACAAGGGCTGGTCTGGCAACACCTTTAATACGACCGACAATAAACAATCCAGCTGACATAAGCGCGCCTGTATTCCCTGCAGAAACACATCCGTCCGCTTCGCCATTTTTCACTGCTTCAGCCATTCTGACCATTGAGCTATCTTTTTTACGTTTAATCGCTCTCACTGGTTCGTCTTCCATCTCTATTTTTTCAGAACAATGTCTAAATTCAATTCGTTCATGATTGAGTGTATATTGGTTTTTATCTCCAAATAAAATTATTTCTAAATCTTTAAAATCATTTACTGCTTTTTCAACAGCCTCTAACACGATACCAGGCGCGTCATCTCCGCCCATCATATCAATAGCAATCTTAACCATGTTATTCATCCTCGCTTATATAAAACATTTTAAACGTTCCTTTAAACACCAATGTATCTCTTACATATGAATTCACTTCAATAATATAATGCTGCGCTGTTTTATTAACAACGCGTGCTTCAGCTCTTACTGTGTCATCCAGTTTTACTTTCTCGATAAAAGCGACATTACTTTCTTGTGTTAATACGGTTGATTTATGTATTAGAGCGACACAAAGCGAATTCGCTTGAGCAAATAAAACATGACCTCGTGCAATCTGTGTCTTTGCAAAGACTGATTCTTCAGTGATTTCAATGAGTGATTGTGCAGTTATGTCTGGTTCAACTTGAATTAAATCTCCAACCACTTCATTTGCTTCAAGCGCACGAATTTGTTCATAGTTTTGCTCAGCTACTAATTTAATACGCTTACGTAGTTCTGGAATATTTAGATTTGTTCTATCTAAACGTATCGTTTGAATACTTACTTCAAACTGTTCACATAATTCACTATCCGTAATAAAGGGGTTTTGCTCAATTGCTTTTTGAATCGCCTCACGACGTTCTGCTTTTTTTAATTTCATATATATCCCCCTTTAAATGCGAAATTAGTACCAAGTCTTAAACATTCCTCACATATCATAACACTTTCCGTTTAATAAGCTCAACAAATATCATAGTGCTATATTTTACTTTTTAAAAATAATTACCTTTAAACACTAATCAAAACTCATATGTAGTAAATTCTGATCAATAAAATCACGTAAATGTTGATATGCTTCTGTAAAGAATTCTCCCGATTGAATCAACTCTGCCGCTTCATCTCGAGCGACTTCAAGCATTCGATAATCTTCCACAATATTCGCTACCATGAAATCCGGTAAACCACTTTGTTTAACTCCGAAGAAATCTCCGGGTCCACGCATTTCTAAATCACGTTCACTCAACTCAAAACCATCCGTTGTTTGCGTCATTATAGTCATTCGTTCTATTCCTGTTTCCGTCTTAGGTGACGCAATAAGTACGCAATAACTTTGATGTTCACTTCGTCCAACACGACCTCTTAACTGATGTAAAGTAGATAGTCCAAATCGATCTGCATCATAAATCATCATAAACGTTGCGTTCGGTACATTGACACCAACTTCTACTACAGTTGTAGAGACAAGAATGTCTATATCATGTTGACTAAAACGCGTCATAACTTCATCTTTCTCTTCAGCCGACATTTTGCCGTGTAATAAACCGACGCTCCCCTCTCCATAATAGGCTTGAAGTGAGTCGTACAACTCAACTACGTTTTGTACATCATCTAAATGTTCCGAACTTTCAATGAGCGGACAAATCACATAAGCTTGACGACCTTTTTTAAGTTCCGCTGTCATTTGAGACAGCACTTGTTCGTATTGCTCGTGTTTTGCCCAGTTCGTAATAATCGGTTTACGCCCTTTGGGTAACTGTTTAATAGATGAAACATCCATTTCACCAAATACTGAAATAGCTAGCGTTCTAGGAATCGGTGTCGCTGTCATGAAGAGAACGTTCGTCATCGCTCCTTTTTCTCTTAACAGTTGACGTTGATTGACCCCAAAACGGTGTTGTTCATCGGTAATAACCAGTCCTACATTTTGAAATGCTACATCATCTTGTATAAGCGCATGTGTACCTATTAGACAATCAATGGTGCCATTCTCTAATTGTTCTAAGAGGACTTTTCTTTTTTTACCTTTAACGGAGCCAGTTAATAATGCGACGTTCATATAGTCTCCAAATAACTCAGTTAAACTATTTGCGTGTTGCTCCGCTAGAATTTCAGTAGGAACCATTAGCGCAGACTGATATCCAGCTGTTTTTAACGCATACATACATATAGCTGCAACAACTGTCTTCCCTGAACCTACATCACCTTGCAATAATCGATGCATGCGAATCGGTGCTTTCAAATCTCTAAAGATTTCGTTCACACTCTTTTTTTGCGCATCCGTTAACTCAAAAGGTAATGTTTCTATAAACGCTTTTACCTTTTGGATGTCGTAGTTTATTTCAATGGCTTCGTCCGATGTCTTCTCTAGACGATTCAACCATTGCATTCGTATTTCAAACATGAATAATTCGGTAAAGGCATACGTCCGTCTAGCACGTAATAAGTCATGGCGATCTTTAGGATGGTGCAGTGCATGTATGGTATCAGATAAAGATTCTAATTTATACTTCTGTCTTAATTCATCTGTCAACCATTCATGTATCGTAACATCATCTAACGTTTGATAAATCATATCTCGCATTTGCTTTTGCTTAATGCCCTCTTTGATACGATACACAGGTTCTAATTTAACTTCAGATGCATCTTGAGACTGTGCATTAAAGAACATACGATTTCCGTTAATTTCTTGTTTCGCACGATTCCATTTTCCTTTAACAGTTACCGTACCATGAAGTTCAATTTTCTTTTTTAAGTATGGTTGATTAAAGAAGATACATTTAACTGCGATATTGTCCACCATTAAATGGACTGTTAACTTCGATTTATTTCTACCGAAAAAAGCAACCGTCGGCATAGAATAAACTTCTCCAACAACTGTCACTGTAGATTGATCTTCAGCCATATTTAAGTCTACAACTGTATTATCTTCATAGCGACTCGGTAAATAAAGCACCAAGTCTTCTACCGTATTAATATTAAGTTCTTGCAATAAAGCAATTCGTTTTGGTCCTAGCCCTTTAATCTTTTGAAGCGGATATGGACTTTCTATTAAATTGACTTTAGACATAACTTCTCACCTAGTATTTATAATATTAATATTTATTTTATCATGATTGAGCAGAATAATTGATTGTTAAACCTTTGATATTTAAAAAGGCGGGAGTGGGACAGAATTCTTTTTGAATTCGTCGTCCCACCCCCAGCTTGATTTAAGCGTCTTCTCAGTACAGTCAGCTACTGCGAATTTGCAAAATAGCATTATTATATTATTTATGTCCCAGCCTCACTCTAATTCACTGAACGATACATGTTTAACGTTCACATGCCCATCCATCTTTATCGCGGTCAAACTTTGTTTGATAAGCAGGATGACCCTTTTTCACACCATTTGGATATTTCTTTCTTAATAAAGTGCAATTTTTATAATTTTCTGTTGATTGCTTTTTCGTTGTCTTTGAAGTTGACGAGGTTGATGTTTTTGGTTTAGTTGATGATTTTACAGATGCTTTTGTAGATGATGTTTGACCCGTCTTAGCTTTCGTGTTCGACGTGGTTGTAGACCATATATTTAGCTTTTCAGCTTGTGCTTTGGATTGACTTACCTTTAACATTTGTTCAAATGTATTGTTCGGCGGATAGATATAAGTCACTCTAGCTAATCCTTGTCTGACAACCGCTTCATTAACCATTCTACCATCTGCATAAACGTATGCTAAATAACGACCATATTTATCTGTTCGTTGACCACGATCAAATTGAACTTGTACCGTACGCGCATTAGCCAACATTCGTGTTGTAAATTGACTAGCCTCCGGACCATATTTTTGAACAGGCTTTCGTGGATCCTTAGTTTCAGGTGTATCAATCAACAATAATCTAAAGGTTGATTTCTTACCTTTATAAAGTAATTGAACAGTGTCTCCATCTATACCTTTAACAAATTTAACTTTCTCTTTAGTAAGTGCACTACTTTGTGCATTAACTCTATTGAGTGGCATTGCTATAAGTGTAGATGATGTTGTGATTAAAACCGCCAAAGCTGTAACAGCAATTGGTTTCTTTTTAAAAAGCATTGATATAAAACATATGATACTAAGACCAATAACTACTAAAAGTATATTTCCCATGTGCATACTCCTATTGTTTAATATACATATATTTTATACTAATACACATTAAAAATACTATTAAAATTTTAATATTTTAACATTTATATTTTTTGTAAGCATTAAACACATGTAGATATGAACTATTTTAGGTTTTAAACGATATACCTATCGTTATGATAAGTATGGTTTTAAATGGGACTTCAAATTATATGAATGTGATGTTTGTT